>NZ_JACGBH010000003.1:0-112145 GCF_020138295.1 Campylobacter sp. Cr9
AGTCTCAATAATACCAGCTATTAGTTCTGAACTTGATTTATTTCCTACCTTATCCACTGCTTCAATTGTGATTTTATCTTTATTAGCTACATTATCAAGGCTTAAATTAAACTCTCCATTTGCATCTGAAGTTATTTCTTTGCCATTAATAATAACAGTTGTATTTGGCTCTGTTTTACCACTTACAACATAGCTTCCATCCTCTTGTGGTGTTCCTGTGATTTCTTCTAAAACAGGTGCTTTTGTATCAATATTAAATTCTATAGTTGTGCTGCTGCCATAATCTTTGTTAAATGCAGAAATAACAAATTTACCCTCAATACCTTGCTCAGGTGTGAAAGGTAATTCAAACTTACCATTAACTACTTCTACAGTTCCTATACCTGCACCATCATAAGGACTATCGCTTATTGAAATAATAAGTTGTGTTCCATCTGGAATACCACTTACTTCACCCTTAACTATAATAGTATCTTTAATAGTATCATTTGCATTTACTAAACTACCATCTTTATAAGTAAGTTCTACATTTATCTCAGCTGGCTCTTCTGGTTTAGTCGCAACACTTTCAACTCTTACGGTATCAGTTTTGCCATCAAACTCAACTCTAATAGCACCTTGATCGTTTGTAGTTACATTTGTATCTAGTGTAAATGTGAAGTTTCCATTCTCATCAACTTTAGCTATAACTTTAGTGCTATTTGAATCACTTCCTATGATATTGCTTGCAATATTAAACTCATAATCACCTGCTTTACCTGTGAAGTTTTCAAGCTTACCATTAATTACTAATTTATCGCTATCAACTTTAGCTAAGTCATCGCTTACAGTTTCATCTCCGTTGATTTCTGTAATGATTAGATTGTCAAATGTAGGATTTACTGGCTCTTCTGGAGTTTCTGTATTTGGAATTGAAGCTACTACATCTACACTATTGCTTACATTACCTGCTTCATCTCTTGCAACTAAGTCAAACTTATCGCCATCTTTTACATTGTCAAGTTCGAATTTGAAATCACCATTAGCATCAGCTTTAACTTCTTCTTTACTTCCATCAGGTTTAGTGATTGTTACTACTGCATCTGGTTCTGTATTTCCTTCTATTACAAATTTACCATCTTCAGTTGGAGTTGCTGTTACACCACTAATTACAGGAGCTTCTGTATCAGCTGGAGTTTCTGGTTTAGTTTCTGTTGCTGAGTATTCTATTCTAACAACATCGTGATTGCCATTAAATTCAACCGCAATTAAGCCTTGTAAATTTTTTGTAACATTTGTGTCTAATGTAAATGTGAAATTTCCATTCTCATCAACTTGAGCTATAACTTTTGTTAAGAAATTATCAGTATTGATAATATTACTATTAATATCAAACTCGTATTCACCTGCTTTACCTATGAAGTTTTCAAGCTTACCATTAATTACTAATTTATCGCTATCAACTTTAGCTAAGTCATCGCTTACAGTTTCATCTCCATTTACTTCTGTAATTACTAATTTATCAAATAATGGAGTTTCTGGTTTTTCTTCTGGTTTAGTTTCAGTCGCAACACTTTCAACTCTTACTGTATCAGTTTTGCCATCAAACTCAACTCTAATAGCACCTTGATCGTTTGTAGTTACATTTGTATCTAGTGTAAATGTGAAGTTTCCATTCTCATCAACTTTAGCTATAACTTTAGTGCTATTTGAATCACTTCCTATAATATTGCTTGTAATATTAAACTCATAATCACCTGCTTTACCTGTGAAGTTTTCAAGCTTACCATTAATTACTAATTTATCACTATCAACTTTAGCTAAATCATCGCTTACAGTTTCATCTCCGTTGATTTCTGTAATGATTAAGTTATCAAATAATGGAGCTTCTGGTTTAACTTCAGGTTGAATTACATCTATTGTAGTTGTATTTTCATTAGTATTACCAACTTTATCAGTTACACTAATTTCTACTTTATTATCGCCGTTATTTGGAATAGTAATTTCAAAATTACCATCTTTATCCGCTACTACTTTATCTCCATTTGGAGCAGTAATTGTTGCTTCAGGCTCTGTTTTACCTGATATTACTATGTTATCATCTACAACTTCTGCTTTAGAATCTGTAATCTCAGGAGCGATATTATCTACCATAAATGAGCTATTAACACTATTTTCTCCATTTTCTACTTGGTATTGATATAATAAATCACTATTTGATAAATCAAAACTGCAACTAAAATTACCATTTTCATCTGCTATAACTTTTACAGGGAAGAAAATTTGACCTGGATTACCATCTGGTTTAATACCTGCTAGACTAATTATAACTTCAGAATTAGGTGTTGCACCGCTACCTTTAATAATGAATTCTGTTCCATTTGTTAATTTATTATCTACTATATTTGAATTACTATCATATACATTAGCGGTTAGATTGTTTGGTTTTTCTTCCGGAGTGTTATTTCCATTGCCTTCTTCAGGATTATTATTTCCATTGTCAGGATTTGTTATATCTTCGCCATTGCCTTCTTCAGGCTTTTCTTCTGGTTTAGTTTCTGGTTGATTATTATCACCATTACCTTCTTCAGGTTGATTGTTTCCATTTCCTTCTTCTGGCTTTTCTTCTGGTTTTTCTTCTGGAGTGTTATTTCCATTACCTTCTTCAGGATTATTATTGCCATTGTCAGGATTTGTTATATCTTCACCATTGCCTTCTTCTGGTTTTTCTTCAGGTTTAGTTTCTGGTATAACAACGTTAGCTACTTCTTCAGCAACCTGCTCTAAATTTACACCATTTATTGTATTGTTTGTAGTAATAATTGCTCCATCAACTTCTCTTGATAAAACATCTGCATAAACTTCACTCTCGCTACCTGATTGTGCAAATACTACATCATTTAAAGTTCCTGTTGCAGTAGTCGCACCTGCATCACCTGCAGCAGTTGCATCAAGCTCAATTTCGCCATTATTATTTACTATATTATTTATTAAGCTATTAATTTTATCATCAATTGCAGCTTCATTTTCAAAGCTATCATTTGATAAAATACTCTTATCTAATTTAGCAACATTATCGCCTGCTATGTGTAAAACTCTGCCACTGCTAAGTTCTATATCAACACTAGCATTTTCTCCGATTGTTTTAATAGTATCGTTTAATAATACTATATCTCCTAAATTTAGTGACTTTTCACTAAGTTCATTAACAGCTTTAACATCGCCTGTTAATTTAATAATTTTTCCAGCTTCTGCCATATTTTCTCCTTGTTAATTGTAAAACGAAGAAAATTTAACGAAGTTGTATTAATTTTATTGTTTCCCCAAGGTGCAATTTTGAATAAATTTTTTAAAAAAGGGCTTATTTGCCCTTTTTTTTATTCACAAACTCTAGTATTTCCTAACTCACAAGCTTGTTTAAAATATTTTTTAGATTTTGAAGCGTTTTCTTTTATGTATGTTTTATCATTATCTTTTAAGCCTTCTTTATACATAAATCCAAGTCTAGCACATGAATAAGAATCTTTTAAATCACAAGCTTTTTCATAATTCTTAATTCCTAATTCAAATTCTTTGCTTTGTTCTTGAATAACTGCTAAGCTAGAGCAAGAATTGCTATCATCTAATTTACAAGCTAAATCATAATATTCTTTAGCTTTTTCTATATTGTTTAAATTTCTATAAACATTAGCAATTGAATTGCAAGCTTTGTAGTTATTATTTTTGCATTCTTTATCGCTTAAATCCGAAAAATTAGCTATTTTATTATTTACTGCTTGAGAAGTAATATACCAATTAGCAGCCATTTGACAAGCTAAATCATCTCCTAAACCACAAGCTCTTAAATATAAATCTATTCCTTGAACAGGACTTATTTTATCAGCAATTTCAACACAAGAACTTGCTATTCCACCATTACAAGCTTTTAATAACTCGTCTTGTTTAAATACTTTATATTCTGTTTTTTGCAAATAAGCATAAGAATCACAAGCACTATAAACATCATTTTTACAAGCATTTTCTAATAATTCATTTGCTTTTTTGATATTTTTTTCAACCCCTAAGCCTAAATAATACATTTTTCCAAGCTCTCCACAAGCTTCTTTATTATTTAAGTCACAAGATTTTTTATAATATTTATAAGCATAAGAATAAGAAATCCCAGTTCCTAAGCCAAACTCATTCATTTTTCCTAATTTGTAGCAAGAATTAGCGTTGTCTTTATTACATTCTTTTTTTAATATAGGATAAGCTTTTGCATAATCTTTTGTATCATACAAATCAGCATAAGCTAAAACACATAAAAATAACAATAATTTCTTCATAAATCTCCTTTAAAAAGTTAATATTTGGAAATAATAAGAAAAAATCGTAAATGTTAAAAAGAATAAAAAAAGGGCTGCATTTAGGAGTATAGTTGAAAAATGATTAACGATTATTTTTAGCAACCCTTTTTAAAAACAAGGAATGCATAATTATATACAACAAATTATTAAAATAATATTAAAGTAAATAAAAATTTTATAAAATTTTATAATTTTTATATTTTCTATAAATTATTTTCTAAATTATCATTAAATAAATCATAATTATTTTTATAATCTTTTGTAGAAATATTAAAAAATCCTAACAAAGTGCTAAATAAATTATCTTGAGATAAATCAAAAGCTAACTTATTTTTATTTACATATTCATAATTCATCCACAAAATTGCTGGAATTTGAATTTGCTCTTTCGGTGCTAAATAATACGGCATTCCGTGTAAATAAAACCCATTTTCACCTAAACTCTCTCCATGATCACTTAAATAAAATAAAGCTTTTTTATCTGCATTATCTTTTTCTAAAAGCTTAATTAATTTAGAAATTAAATAATCAGTATAAAGCAAGGTATTATCATAAGTATTATATAAAGCTTCTTCACTACATTCTTGAAGTTTATTTGTATTACAAATAGGCTTAAATTTTTCAAATTCTTTTGGATATCTTAAATAATAGCTTGGCCCATGAGAACCTTGTAAATGCACTATTATTAAAGTATTTTTATCTTTTTTATTTGCTAATAATTCACTAGCACTATCAACTAACCAACCATCATAATCCTTTGCTTTTATAATTGACTTTATTTCGTTACAAACGCCTTTGCACCCGCCTGTATTATTATCAAGCCAATGAACATCTATGAAGCGATTTAAAACACTTAAAACATTTTCATAATTTTCAGTTTTAGAAAAATCTACTCTATTATGAATTGAAAACATACAAGGCAAAGACTGAGCCGTAGCAGTCCCGCAAGATGAAAAATTAGAAAAATAATGAACTCCTAAATCCTTAGTATAAAAATTAGTATCGTTTTTAGCATATCCGCCTAAAGAATAATTCTTAGCCCTTGCAGTCTCACCAACTACTAAAATAAAAGTTTTACTCATATTATCATCATTCATTTTCGCATCAAGGCTTATTTTTTGTAACTCTTTTTTAGGAGTAAAATACATTTTTGCTAATTTATAGCTTGAATAAAATTGATAAAAAGGAACATTGTAGTACCTAATAATATCGTTTGCTCTTAAAAAAGGTATAAAAGTTTTTGAACTAGCAAACAATATCCCTACTAAAGCAATGATATTTATTAAAATCATAAGCAATTGAGATTTTTTACAATTTGCTTTAATTCTTAAAAACTTTAATAATATCAATGGTAAAACTACGCTTAAAAATATAAATACAAAAAAATGCCAAGATAAAAAATCATTGGCTTCTTTAATATCAGTAGCAAATAAGCTATGAATCATAATAGTATCAATTACTACACCATAAGTGCTTACAAAATACATAGCAAATCCCGTGCTAATTACCAATAAAACATAAAAGAAATATGCAAAAAATCTAAAAAAACATAAAATATTAACAGCTAAAAATATAAGCAAAAAGAAAATTGCATAAGAAATTAACAAAAATACATAATCATTTATCTTGCTTGATAAAAAATTAAGCATAGAAAAATAATTCATAAAAAATATATATAAACTTAAAATAAAATTAAATAATATGGGATTTAGCCTTAGCATTTACTACCTTTTTGTATAGTTTTTAGCATTATAAATAAGTAAATTTAAGGAATAGTTTTGAGATTAATTTCGTGGAATGTTAATGGTTTAAGAGCAATTTATGATAAAGATGGTTTTTCGTTTTTAGAAAAATACCCAACGGATTTTTTAGGTATTCAAGAAATAAAAGCAAGTCCTGATAAATTTCCAAAAGATTTAGATAAATTAGGTTTTAAAGATATTAAATCAAACTCAGCTAAAAGAGCTGGATATTCTGGTGTTATGAGTTTTTTAAACTTTGATTGTGAGACTAATCTAGCTCAGTTTTTCCCTGATGATGAAGGAAGAGTTTTAGAACATAGGTTTAAAGATATTGTATTATTTAATATCTATTTTCCTAACGGACAAAGCGGTGATGAAAGACTTGAATACAAGATGAAATTTTATGATGATTTTTTAGAATATTTAAAAAAATTATTATTAGATGGCAAAAAAATCATAATCTGTGGAGATGTAAATACAGCACATCGCCCAATAGATTTAACTCATCCAAAAGCAAATGAAAAAACAAGTGGATTTTTACCAATTGAGCGTGAGTGGATTGATAGATTGCTTGATGCTGGATTTGTTGATACTTTTAGACATATAAATGGAGATATTCCTGAAAAGTATTCGTGGTGGAGCTATCGTGCAGCTGCTAGAAGTAGGAATGTTGGTTGGAGAATTGATTATTTTTTCATATCAAATAATTTAGTTCCTTATTTAAAAGATGCCTTTATTTTAAGCGATGTGATGGGATCTGATCATTGCCCTGTTGGAATTGATATTGAAATATAAAATTAATGAATTTTTAAAGAGCAATAATGTTTGCATAATATCAACAAATGAGCCTTATAGTGCTAGTGTTTTTTATGTTTATGATGAAAACAATGAAGCCTTGCTTTTCATCTCATCTCCTAAATCAAGGCATATAAAATTAAACGAGATTAGCTCGGTTGCGGTTTATTCGACTAATCCTATAAAAGGTGTTTCTATTCAAGGAGTTTTGTTAAAAGCAAGTGAAACTCAAAAATCGCTTTATCTAAGCGTATATAAACAAGCAAGATTTGCTATAAAACATGAAATCTATGCTTTAAAATTAAAATATCTAAAATATACCGATAATACACTTATGCTACCTAAAAAAACAGAGCTTTATTATGAATGAGTTTTTGCTAGATATTGCTGCTACATTGTTTTTTAGCTTTTTGCTTATATTTTTTATTTTAAAAAGGATTAAAAAATGAATGCTTTAATAATCTGCGATAGTTTTAAAGGCTCTCTTAGCTCAAACGAAGCTAACGAAGCTATATCTAATGCTTGTAAAAAGCTAAACATTGCTTATAAATCTTATGCTATTTCTGATGGTGGAGAAGGCTTTTTAGAAAGCATTAATTCTAATTTAAATGCTGATAAAATTTATTTAAAGCTAAAAAATGCCTATGGCAAAAGAGATTATAATGGTTATTATCTTTTAAAAGATAAAAGAGCATTTTTTGAAATGGCTGAGTTTGCAGGACTTGCACAACTTAGCGAAGATGAAAAAAATCCTTGCAAAACTAGCACGAAATCACTTGGCATTGCTATAAAAGATGCGATTAAAAAAGGTGCAAAAGAATTTGTAATAGGAATTGGCGGCTCAGCAACTACTGATGCTGGAATAGGAATGCTAAGTGCTTTAGGATATAAGTTTTTAGATGGGTTTAATAATGAGCTTTTACCTATCGGAGAAAATCTAATAAAAATAAAAAGCATAAATGATGAAAATGTCTTAAAAGAATTAAAAAATTGTAGCTTTAAAATAGCTTGTGATGTGGTAAATCCGCTTTATGGAAGCAATGGTGCAGCATTTGTCTATGCAAGACAAAAAGGCGCAAATGATGAAGAGATAAAATTACTAGATTTAGGCTTAAGAAATTTTGCCCTTATTTGTGAAAAATATTTTAAAAATGATTTTGCTTTTTTAGAAGGAATGGGTGCTGCTGGAGGGCTTGGCTTTGGCTTTAAAGCCTTTTTAAATGCGGAATTTGAAAGCGGATTTTCATATATTAAAAATCTTTTAAATTTAGAAGAAAATATCAAAAACTCAAGCCTTGTAATAACAGGCGAAGGAGCATTTGATGAGCAAAGCATTATGGGAAAGGTAATCGGCTCTATAAATAATTTATGCGAAATTTATAAAAAAGATTTAATAATTTTTTGTGGAATTAACAAAAGCGATTTTAAAAATTGTTTTTCCTTAACAAATGAATATCCAAATAAAACAAAAAATGAATTAATGGACAATAATACAGCATATAAATGCTTAAATGAGCTTTCGTTAAGAGTTTTGCAAACTTTTCTTGATAAAAAATAATTTTATCAAGAAAAAGGAGATTATATGTTGAAAAAAATTGTAACTCATGAGCTTTTTGCTCCTATGCTCTTAATTTTCATGACAATACTTGCACTAATTCTTAAAAACTCTAGCTTGAATGGATTTTACGAGCTTATAACAAATTATAAAGCTGGGGTAATTTTTGGTGATTTAAATCTCATAAAACCACTTACTTTATGGGTAAATGATGGACTTATGGCTATATTTTTCTTCTGGGTAGGACTTGAGGTTAAAAAAGAGATTTTAATAGGTGAATTAAGCAATTTTAAAGCAGCAAGCTTACCTTTAATAGCAGCTTTAGGCGGAGTAATTGTGCCTGCTTTAATTTATAGCTTTTTAAATATCAATGATAGCTTTGCACTGCAAGGATTTGCGATACCAACTGCTACTGATATTGCCTTTGCTTTAGGAGTGTTACTGCTTTTAGGAAATCGCATTCCAAAATCTTTAACTATATTTTTATTAAGCCTTGCGATATTTGATGATGTTGCAGCAATTATCATAATCGCCTTATTTTATACGAATGATTTAAGCGTTTTAAGCCTTAGCTTAGCAACTTGTGGTTTAGCAGTTTTATTAGTGCTAAATTACTTACATATTTGCATAAAAAGTCTTTATGTAATTGTTGGTATTTTTATTTGGGTTTGTGTTCTAAAAAGTGGCGTTCATGCAACACTAGCTGGAATGGCATGTGCATTTTTTATCCCACTAAAAACTAAAGATAATAAAGAATTTTTAGAGCATATAATGCATGATTTAACCCCTTATGTAAATTATCTTATCTTACCATTATTTGCATTATTTAATGCAGGAGTTTTAGTAAGTGGCTTAAGCTTAAATGATTTTAATGCTGTATTTTTTGGAGTATTTTTAGGACTTTTTATAGGTAAGCAATTAGGAGTTTTTAGCTTTGTATTAATTGCTTCTAAATTTGGCTTTAAATTACCATCAAATAAATTGCAATTATATGGCGTTTGTATACTTACAGGCATCGGCTTTACTATGAGCTTTTTTATAAATACACTTGTATTTGAAAACACACCTGAATTATTTAATAGTGCAAAACTAGCCATATTAAGCGCTTCTTTTATCTCAGCCGTGCTTGGCTATATCTGGCTAAGATTTATTAGCAAATAAACCTAATTCCTAATTCAAATTCTTGAATTAGGAACTTAATTTTATATTACTTATAATTTATTTAATCATTGCTAAAGCAAATTCCTATTTCAAATTCCAGAAATTTTAAAGAATTTGAAATAGGAATTTGAAGTTTTATTTATCTTGTAATTTATGAATATATTCTTTTGCTTTTTGTAAAATTATATTATCGCTTGTTTCATCAAAGTATTTAAAGCTAGCTCCGTGCTGATAATCTCCATCAATCAAATCGCCACTTTTACGATTTGCCAAATCAATTTCAGCTATTTTAAATCCATCAAGAGTTTTGCTAAACTCTATTAGTCTATCACTAAATTCATTCTTGCTAAGCAAATAACAATAACTCTTAACCCCATTTCTTCCAACCCTTCCACGAAGCTGATGAAGAGTTGATAAACCATATCGCTCAGGTGCAACAATTACGATAATGCTAAGGCGAGGCAAAGAAATTCCAACTTCAATAATCGTAGTGCTTAGCAATACATCGCCTTTTAAAGCAAATTCACTTAAAACATTATCCTTTTCTTTATCCTTGCCATGCGTATAATAAACATTTTTAAAATGTTTTTCATAATAAGGTATAACGCTTTCAAGTGGCTTGTAAGTATTGGTTTTACCCTCTTCTATTAAAGGATATACAATTATTGCTTGATGGTTTTTTTCGTTTTCAATTCTTATATGATTAAATAATTCCTTGCTTTGCTCTATCGTAATTAGCTTTGTTTCAATTTCTTTTTTAAAAGGTAGCTCTTTTATGAATGAATAACTATAAATATCACTATTAATTAACGCTGTAGTTCGTGGAATCGGCGTAGCACTAAACTCTATATAATGTGGATTTACATCATTCGTAGTTGCAAGTTCTTTTAATCTCATTCTTTGTTTTGCACCAAATCTTTGTTGCTCATCAATCATAACCAAACTTGCATCGCTAATATCAGCCCAAAGCAAAGCATGAGTTCCTATTACAAAATTTGCGTCTTGTAATTCATCTTGCATAAATTTTGTTTTAGCCCCACTAAAATGCAAGATTTTTACAAATCCTGGCATAAGTCTTTTGGCTTCTTCGTAAAGTTGTTGGGCTAAAACACTCGTTGGAGCCATTAAAATAGCTTTATTTGGATAAGTCATTAAAGCTGCTGCAAAAATCACTAAGCTTTTTCCACAGCCTACATCTCCCATTGTAATTCTAATTTTATGCTTTGCGTTTTCTAAATCACTTTTAATATCTAATATAGCTTTTAATTGATCGTTTGTAGGACTAAATGGCAAGCTTTTTAGCCATTTATTTATATCATGAGTTTTAAGTTTTTTATATAAAGTATCATTTTTATAAGTTTCATTTAGTCTTCTAATATGATGAAAAATCTCAACGAATTTTAAGCATTCATTTAATTCATCGCTATTTAGCAAAAGCATTGCATCTGATGAGTTTTCGCTCATTGTTAAAAGCAATTTTATATGCTCATCTAATAAATCATAAGCTTTTAGACTCTCGTAATTTAAATATTTCTTTTTAATTTCGCTAATACTCTTATCGCTTACGCCTTTTATCATATAATTTGCAGTGATTTCTCCGCTATTTTTGATTATTTTTGGATTAACAAATTGCAAAAGCCCTGCAAAATCATTTAATTTCCCATAAATAAGCAGCTCTTTATTAATAGCAAATAAAGCATTATGAAAAGGTCTTGCATTAAATATGGTAATAGTGCATTCGCATTCCCAATTATATGAATACGCAATGCAAGTAAGCCTTTTGCCAGCTAATTGTTTTTTAGATTTTATAACTACTTTTGTGCAATTTAATTCATTTAAAATAGGTGCATCATTTAGCCTTAAATCATCAAATTTTTTAGGCATTAAAAGCGCTAAATCTATTAAATCCTTACAAGCTAATTTCTCTAAATCTTTATTCATTGCCACTAATTACATAAAAACTTAAATTATTTATTAAAGTTTGTGATTTTAATAATTCATTACATTCACATAATTTTAAATCTTTTATAATTTGAGTAATTTGTTTTAACTCACCTTGCGCTAAATCATTAAAACACTCACTACAAGCTATTAAATGTCTATTTTGAGTGGTTGCGTATTTTAAAATCTCACTACCTACTAAAAATTCTTTAGCCTTTTTAAACTCATCTTCACTAATTCCATCACTAATTAATCTAGCAAACTCAGCTTTTACTATCTTAATCGCTTCATCTTTGCTTTTATTTTTAGTTTGTAAATAGCCTTGAATTAAGAAATTTTTCTTAAATGCAGTAAAAAATGCAAAAGCCGAATACGCTAAGCCCCTTTTAACCCTTATTTCTTCGGTAATTCTTGAGCCAAAGCCTCCACCTAAAACATAGCTAGCAAGCCCAATTATAGCTCTTTGTTTAAGCGAATTAATCTCAACGCTTGAGATAAATCTAACAAATGCTTGAGAAATGTTTTTGCTCTCTTCTTTATAAAAACTCTCATTTGTTTTTAAGCTTTCATAAGTTGAGTTACCTGCATTTAAAAGCTCTTTAATTTCTTTTAATTCTGCTTCATCTAAATTTGCACTTATTACGATTTTATTAGTTTGATTTTGAAAATTTTTTATGTATTCTTTAAAATCCTTTTTATTTAGATTTTCGTAATCTCCAAATTTATCATTTTTAAAATCTGCTTGAAAATAATTTTCGTATAATCTCATCTTTGCTAGATTATCGTATTCTTGAAGATGAATTAAAAAATAATTTTTTATCTTATCTTTAATCAAATCATAATTTTTAAAATCATCATAATTTAACATAGTTTTAAAAGCTTTTAAACAAGTTTTTAGCTCTTTTTTAAGGCATACTAAATCAAATGTAAAATCAAAAAAATTAGCACTAGCAGTAATTTCTATGGCTCTTTGCTCAAGTTTTATATAAAACTCATCATCTAAACTCTCGTTATAAAAAAACTCAGCAGCCATTGCGTTTGCATTGTTTTTAATTCTTCCGTAATTTGGATAGTTTATGCTTAAATAAACTAAATCATCATTAGTTTTTAAATGTATAAAATTATTCATTGTAATATTCCAAAATATTATATGCTGTATCTCTTTTCGCTGGAATTTCATCTATATCACGGATTAATTCTATCATTTGCTCTTCATTCATTCTATATTTTGCACCTGCAGCTGCAACAACATTTTCTTCCATCATAGTTGAGCCTAAATCATTTGCTCCAAATTTTAATGCGAGTTGCCCTATCATTGAGCCTTGAGTAACCCAAGAGCTTTGAATATTTGCAAAATTATCAAGATAAATTCTTGATATTGCCAATAATCTTAAATAGCGATTTGAACTTGCGTGCATTAGGTTTGGATTTTCAGCCTTTAATCTCGTATTTTTTCCTTGAAAGCTCCATAAAATAAAGGCTCTAAAACCACCGGTAATATCTTGAAGATTTCTTAAATAATCTAAATGTTCAATTATTTCTTCATCACTTTCAATATGCCCAAACATCATCGTAGCACTACTAAGCAAGCCTAATTCATGAGCTTCTTTGTGAATTCTAAGCCAAGTAGCGGTGTCGCACTTACTAGGTGCAACGATATCTCTTACTCTATCGCTTAAAATCTCAGCTCCGGCTCCAGGAATTGAAAATAACCCCGCATCACTCATTCTAGCTAAAACTTCTTTTGTGCTAATCTTGCTAATTTTTGCAATATATTCAATCTCAACTGCACTAAAACCATGAATTGTAATGCTAGGATAATTTGTGCTTATATATTTTAATAATTCTTCATACCAAGTAATATCAAGCTTTGGATGAACTCCACCTTGAAACAATATCTGAGTGCCACCGATTGCAAGTAATTCTTCAATTTTTTTGCCTATTTCTTCATAACTTAAAATATAACTATCGCTATCCTTTGCATGACGATAAAAAGCACAAAATTTACAATCAACCAAACAAATATTTGTGTAATTAATATTCCTATCAACTACAAAGGTTGTAAGTTTATTTGGATGAAGTTTTCTTTTTACACCAAAAGCAATTTGCCCTAAAGTAGCTAAATCACAATTTTGCAATAAATTAAGCGCTTCGGCTTTGCTAATTCTAGGCACTACGCCCTTTGGAGCATAAGGATTTTCCCAATCCTTATGGATTTCGTAAGCTGTTGTTTTATAGTTTGTATTTATTTTTTTACTTAGTAATGCTGCGTTCATATTATCCTTACTTTATATAATTTATTAATGAGCCAAGACGCTCAATTTTACATTCAATTTTATCCCCACTCTTTAAAAACTTAGGAGGATTAAAGCCCATTCCTACTCCACTAGGCGTTCCTGTGCTAATAATACTTCCTGCTTTTAGCTTTGTATAATTTGATAATTCTTTTAAAATATAAGGAATATCAAAAATCAAAAGATTTGTATTAGAACTTTGTCTTAATTCATCATTTACAAAGCATTCTATTTTTAAATTACTAGCTTCTTTTATACTTAAATCGGTATTTATAAAGCTACCAAATGGACAAGAATTAGCTAAACTTTTTCCCATATACCATTGCTTGTGTTTGTTTTGAATTGCTCTTTCACTAACATCGTTTAAAATAGTATAACCTAGAATATAATCATCAAAATTAGAATTATCATCTAATTTATAAGCATCTTTTTTAAGTATAAATGCAAGTTCACATTCATAATCTAATTTTTCGCCTTTTATATCAAGTGTGTCAAATGGATTTGAAAACTCATTTACTCTTTTTGCAAAATAAACTGCTTCTTCTCTTTTGCCATCAAACTCAACACCTTTAAAAGCATAGCTTTCTTTTGCATGTTCAAGATAATTAATTCCTAAGCAAATAATATCTTGATAAGGCGCTTTAATAGGTGCAAGTAATTTAACTTCACTTAACATAAAAGCATCTTCAATTAAGTCTAATTTATCAAAATAAGAAGTATAATTTTTAAAATATCCAACCTTACCATTATCTCCTAAATGCCCATGATAAACAACATTATCTTTAATAAATCTAATTAATTTCATCTTAACCCCTTTTTACTAGATTTTCTAAAATATATTGCTCTAATTTTGTTTTTGGAATGTTTTGTTCTTTTGCTTTTGTATAAATTTCTACTAAAACTAAATTATATTTATCGTATTCAAAGTGTGGTAAGTGAAGTTGCCAAGCTGCTTTTATTTGTTTTAGGCTTGCTATTTTTCTAGTATAAATTTTAAAAATATCAAAGCATATAAAAATAGCTGAAGTTACAAAAACAGCACTTAAAATACTAAAGTGAAAATCAATTTTTTCAAATAAAAAATGAGTTGCTAATGTAAGCGGAGCAAGAACAATAAAACAAAAAATAAAATATATAAAATAAGTATTAAAATGATTAAACTTAAAATGAAGCTTAGCAGGGTCAATTAGCATTCCCTCATTATAAAGTAAATTAGCTTCTACTAAATCTAAAAACTTAACAGGTTCATTTGAAAATTTAAAAAGCTTATTTATTAATAATTCTTTCATTTTAATCCTTAAAAATTTCATTATATTTTGCAGCTGAGAGTTCAAAAAATTCTTTAGCTTTTTCTTCGCCTAAAGATTTTTTAACACATTCTTCAAATTCTGGTAAAAGATTTAATAATTTATCTTTTAATTCATCGCTAGCTAAGGTTTTAATATTATTTAAGACTGAAATTAAAGCTAAGGCTTTTTGCTTATCACTTTCAGGCATTAAATTTGCGTATTTATTAAAGATTTCTTCTAAACTTTCGCAAAGCAAGGCACATTTTTCATTTTCGTTATTAATTAAACTAAGCACTTCTTCTTTTGTAAAATTAGGAGTTTTTACTTCTTCCTTTCTTACAAAATCTCCATGTTTATCAAGCTCGGCTAAAACTTTTTTTAAAATTGCTGCAAAAATAGCAACCACTATAATAGTGCCTATTATATAAAGTCCATATTCATCCATTTTTCAACCCTTTTTTAAAAACATTATCATAAATGCTTAAAGCAACTGCAATAAAAATTATAATAAATGATATTAATTTATCTTGATTTATTGGCTCATTGTATAAAAAAATAGCAACTAAAAAAGAAATTATCGGGCAAATATATTGCATATATGAAAGCAAGGTTAGGCTTAGTTTTTGCGTTGCATAATTAAATCCTAACATAGGTAGTAAAGTTACAAGCCCACTAAGAGCTAATAATAATCCTAAATAATCAATATCAAAATGAGCTAAAGTTCTTGGAATATAAAATAAATATATTAAAGCAAAAGGAGCTATTAATAAAGTTTCAAGAAAAAAGCCATAAATACTACTAACATATACTTTTTTACGAATTATGGTATAAAAATTAACAAGCAAAGCTAAAGTAATTGAAAGTATTGGCAAACTTCCTAAAGTAAATACTTCATGCAAACAAGAATACAAAACCAAAACAATACTAATTACTCCTAATTTACTCATTTTTTCTTTTAAAAATACTCTAGCAAATAATATCCCAAACAAAGGGCTAATAAAATAACCCAAAGAAGTTTCCAAAATCAAATTCTTTTGAATCATATAAATATAAAGACCCCAATCTCCACTAATTAAAGCACCGCAAAGAAATAGATTAAAAGCCATTTTTAAAGATTTTAATTCACTTAAAGCTTTTTTAAATTGCCCTATAATTATTAAAAATACAGCTAGAAAAATAACAGACCAAATAATCCTATGTGACATTACAACAAAAGCATCAAGAGTATCAAGTTGTTTATAAAAAATAGGAACTAATCCCCAAAAAGTAAAAACAATAAAAGCTACAAAAAATCCATAATTCATTAAAATTGTTCCTTAAAATGTAAAACTTATCTCATATAATCATAGTTTATCAAAATAAAAAAGGAGAAACAATGACTTGGTCGCTAGATTCATACAAAAATTATAAAGCACTTCAGCAACCTGTTTATGAAAATAAAGAAGAATTAGAAAATGTGGTAAATGAATTAAAATCATATCCACCTTTAATTTTTGCAATGGAAGCAAATGAGCTAAAAAACGAATTAGCAGCAGTTTGCAGGGGGGAAGCATTTTTACTTCAAGGTGGAGATTGTGCTGAGAGTTTTAGCGATTTTAGTGCAAACAATATTAGAGATTTGTTTAAACTTTTTTTACAAATGGCTTTGGTTTTACAATTTGGTGGGTCAAAAAAGGTAGTAAAAATCGCTCGTATGGCAGGACAATTTGCAAAGCCTAGAAGCTCTGATTTTGAGAATAAAGACGGAATAAGTTTGCCTAGCTATCGTGGAGATATTATAAACGATTGTGCATTTTGTGAAAGTGCAAGAAAACCAAAAGCAAAAAAAATGCTAAAAGCATATATGCAAAGTTCTGCAACACTTAACCTACTTCGTGCATTTAGCGTAGGTGGACTTGCTGATTTAGCTCAAGTTCATAAGTGGAATTTAGGCTTCGTAAGACGTGCTGATATTGATGATAAATACGCTGAACTTACGCAAAGACTAACTCAAGCGCTTGATTTTTTTAAAGCTTGTGGAATTACTAGCTTAAATGATTCAAGATTACATGAAACAAAGATTTATACAAGCCATGAAGCATTGCTTTTACCTTATGAAGAAGCACTTACAAGGATTGATAGCTTAAGCGGTGCTTATTATGATTGTTCGGCTCATATGCTTTGGATTGGCGAAAGAACTCGTGGGCTTGATGATGCTCATGTTCATTTTTTAAGTGGAGTAAAAAATCCAATAGGCGTAAAAATAGGACCAAATGCAAGTGCTAGCGATATACTTGCACTTGCTGATAAGCTAAATCCGCAAGATGAAGCAGGAAGACTAAATATAATTATTAGAATGGGTGCAAGTAAGATTAAAAACCTTGAAAATATCTTTAAAGAACTTAGTAAAGAGCAAAGAAATATAGTTTATAGTATAGACCCAATGCACGGAAATACTCAAAGTATAAATGGCTATAAGACTAGAAAATTTGATGATATTTTAGATGAAGTAAAGGCGTTTTGGCATATTGCAAGAGCAAATAATATAAATCCTGGTGGCGTTCATTTTGAAATGACAGGGCAAAATGTTACCGAATGCTTAGGCGGTAGCGTTGGAGTTAGCGAAAGTGATTTAGCAAGACGCTATGAAACTCAGTGCGATCCTAGATTAAACGCTGATCAAGCGCTTGAACTTGCATTTTTAATAGCTGAATTAATGAAGCAAAAATGAAAAACATTGTTCTAATAGGTTTTATGGGCTGTGGCAAAAGCACAACAGCAAGAAGATTAAGTAAAATTATTAAAAAAGAAGTAGTTGATACTGATTATGTAATAAAACAAAGAACAGGGCTTGAGATTAAAGAAATCTTTGCTAAATATGGCGAAGAATATTTTAGGAATTTAGAACAGGAATTAAGAGATGAATTAGCCACTAAAAGTGATTTAATCATCTCTTGCGGTGGGGGTTTTGCTAATTTAGAGGATTTAAGAAAAATGGGTTTTGTAGTGTTTTTAGACCTTAGTTTTTATAAAATCGCAAATAGGCTAAAAAACGATACAAAACGCCCATTATTTGATGAAAAGGCAAAATTACTTTACGATAAAAGAATGCCACTTTATAACAACGCTTGTGATATAAAGGTAAATATTTTAAATCTAAAAGCAAGAGAACTTGCTAAGATTTTAGAGATTTTTTTAGGCACAAATATCACAAACGATGTTAGAAAGGCTTTCATAAAGCCAAATGCAAATCGTAAAGCAAAGCCTATTAAAAAAGATAAATTTAAACTAAATCCTAAAATTAAAATAAATTACCAACTATAACTAAAAGCTAGTCTTAAATCAAAATAATTAGGAATTTGGCTAGATACTTTACATACGTCTTTATCGCACTTGCTTGATTTTAAGCCACTTGCAAGTGCTAAATCAAATACATTAAATAAATTAAATCTTATCATTAAACCTTCATCTTGTTTAAGATCATAAGCAAATCCACCCCTTAAATTAAAACTATCATTAAAATTATATTTGATACCGCCGCCTAAAAGTTGAGATTTTGGCTTTCTAGTTGATAAAGTATTATTAGAAGTTAAATCACTATCAAAAGCAAAAGTATATTTATCATACATATAAGCAAAGCCTAATCTTATCTGATGATTTAATCTTATATATTCATTATTATGAAATTTTATCTTAGGTGTATTTATATTTTTAATCACTAAACCTGTGCTAAAATCTTCATAACTATATAAAATACCAAAATCAAGCCCTATTGTATTTATAGCGTTGTTTAAATCTTTTCTTATTTCACTTGAGTTTATTCCATTAATATCAAGTTCTATGCCTTTATTTATAGAATAAGCTTTAATATTCATATATTTAAAACTAGCCCCAACACTTAATTCTCCAAAAGGCAATGCAAAACTATTAGCATAAGCAATAGGCACTTCTGTTATCATTAAAGTTGTTGCTTTTAAAGGATTTTTCACCCCTTTTTGCAAGGCTGAATTATTTAAATACTCACTCTCACTAACGCTACTAGCATATAATTTATCACCTATTTTAAATAGCTTTAAATAAACAAACTGATCTTTATCTTTTACTTTAATAATCAAACTGCTCTTATTAGAATTAAGACCTGCATAAGTATTAATATGAATACCATTAAACACGCCTAAAGATAAAGCACTATTAGAGCTTAAACTTTGATTATAAGTAATTGCACTCATAATATTTGCATTTATTTCATGATCATAAACAGCGTTATAGATTAAATCTAAATCATTTGTTGTATTGTTATCTAAAAATGTTTTTAAATCTATATTTCCTATACTTAATAATAATTCATCTAAACTAGCATTACCATCTTTTGATGCTTTAATAACTTCTAAAACATTAGAAGTATCATAATCATTTATAATATTTTCTAATAAAGTTTTATCAACGCCTAAATTATTTAATTCATTACTAGTATTATTTGTAGAAATTAATAATTCTTGTCTTATTAAATCATTTAGACCTTTATCTTGTAATAATTTATCTTGAATGCTTGTTATTGTATCATCAAAAGAATTTGAATTATGATTTTTCTCATCATTAAAGGCATTTGCTAAAAGGTTTAAATCTTCGTTATTGCTATTTAAATTTCTTGCTATAAAATCATCAATAACGCAATCAATATTTCCAAATTTATCATTGCTAGCTCTAGTAGTAGAGATTGTAAAAATATTCTTAATTTTACTAACTCAATTTTTTATATTTTTATTTGTATCTTTGCTTATATTTGATAATTCTAATAAATTCTTTTGATAAAAATTAGCACCAAAAGTAAAATTTATACCATTTTTCGTATAAATAATACTAGATGGATTATAATATAAAGCATAATCATTGTTTTTTAATGCAACCCCTGTATAACCCATACTAATAGAATCATTACCAAGGCCTATAAATTCCAAAGCCAAAGCATTAGCGCAAATTAAACTAAATAAAGTGATTTTTTTCATAATGATCCTTGTTTTTATACATAAAAAACAAATCATATTTATAATTTTTTAGGGGCATTAAGCCCCTTTATATTAGCCGTTAAACTTAGTGTTATAGTCAAGATAAACAACATGAGTTGCAAGGTATTCATAAAGTCCGTGCTTACCATCAGCACCACCTATACCACTCTTTCTAAATCCTGCGTGAAATCCTTGCATAGCTTCAAAGTTTTCACGATTAATATAAGTTTCACCAAACTTAATCTCGCGGCAAGCTCTCATCGCCGTGTTTAGATTTTCTGTATAAATACTACTTGTAAGACCGTATTCACAATCATTTGCCATATCAATCGCTTCATCTAAAGTATCAAAACTTGTTACTGGTAAAATCGGAGCAAAGATTTCTTTTTGCATGATATCACTTTTGTGGTCTGCATTACTTAAAAGTGTTGCAGGATAGAAGTATCCACTTGTATCAGTTATCTTGCCACCAACTTCAAGTTTAGCACCTTGCTCTAATGCACGTTTTAGCATTGCATCAGCATTTTTAACCCCTGCTTCATTAACAAGTGGTCCCATATCAAAATTACCTTTTGCAGTATTTCCAAATGTAATTTTGCTAAATTCTTCTGCCATTTTGTTAATAAACTCATCATATCTTGATTTATGCACATATACGCGTTCTGCACAATTGCAAACTTGTCCGTTATTGCAAATTCTACTTGCTTTAATTGCAGGAATTACTAAGTCCATATTTGCATCTTTACATACGATTGCAGGTGCTTTTCCACCAAGCTCAAGATTTACTTTTATAACATTTTTTGCAGCTGCTTGCATAACTCTAACTCCTGCTTCAACGCTACCTGTTACGCTTACCATTCCTATAAGTGGGTTTGAGCTAAGCTCATCGCCTACTTCACTACCTTTTCCGCTAACAAGTGAGAAAACTCCTTTAGGAACACCTGCTTCATGAGCAAGTTTTGCAAACTCAAATGCGTTATTTGGAGTTTCGCTACTTGGCTTAATTACTATTGTATTTCCTGTAACAAACGCAGGTGCAAGCTTTCTAACAATTAAGAAAAATGGGAAGTTCCAAGGTAAAATCCCTGTTGTAACACCGATTGCAGTTCTAAATAAGAAAATATTTTCGTTCGCTCTATCGCTTTGAATGATTTCGCCTTCATAAGTTCTAGCAAATCCTGCCATATAGTCTAAATAATCAGCTGCAAAATCAATCTCAACCTCAGCTAAACCTCTAACTTTTCCTTGTTCTTCTTGTAAAATATCAGCTAGTTTTACCCTATCACGGCGAATTAGCTGAGCTATTTTTTTAAGATATCCTGCACGCTCTATAGCTGGAAGTGCCTCCCATTCTTTACCTGCTCTTTTTGCAGCTTCTAGCGCTCTTTTAGCATCTTCTCTTGTGCCTAGTGGATATTCGCTAACTTGCTCTTTTGTAGCAGGGTTATATACAGGTGCCATTTCTCTTTTTTCACTAATAAACTCACCATCAATATACATTTGATAACTTTTCATCATGTCTCCTTTAAAAAATAATTTTGAAACATCTTATCAAGGTTTATTAATGATTTTTGTATATTCAAAAAATTTTATAGATTTTTTACGAGAATGTGAAAAATTGTAACAAATGCAAAAGAATTTGAAATAGGAATTTCAAAATGAAATTCCTAAAACCTTAAGCTTTTTGATTGAAATCTTTGTATAATTTAATTAAATTTGTAGTTGAGCTATCGTGTTCGTGACTTATATCACTTCTTAATTCTTCTAAAATTGTCTTAGCTAAAGTCTTGCCTAATTCAACGCCAAATTGATCAAAGCTATTTATCCCCCAAACCACACCTTGAACGAAGATTTTATGCTCATAAAGTGCAATTAAACTTCCTAAATTTCTAGGGCTAATTCTTTCTAATAAAATCGTATTGCTAGGGCGATTTCCTGAAAACTCTTTATGTGGGATAAGCTTTTCTATCTCGCTATCACTTAGATTGCTTTGTTTTAATTCAGCTCTTACTTCTTCTTTAGTTTTACCTTTCATAAAGGCTTCAGCTTGAGCGAATACATTACTAATTAATATTTCATGATGTTCTGGCATATCATGTGGCTTTTCTAAACTTACAATTAAATCAATAGGACTTATGTGAGTTCCTTGATGAAGAAGTTGAAAGAATGCGTGCTGAGCGTTTATTCCTGTTTCGCCCCAAATAATAGGAGATGTTTCATAATTAATTAATTCTCCATCTTTACTAACTTGCTTTCCGTTACTTTCCATATCAAGCTGTTGAATAAATCTTGGAAAATGCTTTAAATACTCATCATAAGGAGCGATTATATGTGAGCCACCACCATAAAAATTAATATACCAAATACCTATTAAGGCCAAAATCACAGGCAAGTTTTTAGAATACTCAGCCGAGCTAAAGTGTGAATCCATTAAATATGCACCTTCTAGCATTTGCCAAAAATGCTCTTTACCTAGATAAATCATAATAGGAAGACCAATTGCTGACCATAAACTATAACGCCCACCTACCCAGTTCCAAAACTCAAACATATTATTACTATCTATGCCGAATTCTTCAACTGCCTTTTTATTAGTTGAAACTGCTACGAAATGCTTAGCTACAAAGCGTTTATTAACCGCATGATTTAAAAACCACTCTCTTGCTGTTAAAGCATTTGTTAAAGTTTCTTGAGTTACAAATGTTTTTGACGCTATTATAAAAAGCGTAGTTTCAGGATGAACGCTATCTAATACATTTTGTAATTTTGAGCCATCTACGTTTGAAACGAAGTGCATTTTTAGTCTTGGATGTGCGTATTTTTTCAAAGCATCACAAGCCATTAATGGTCCTAAATCAGAACCACCAATTCCAATATTTACAATATCGGTTATTACTTGATTTGTATAGCCTAACCACTCACCTGACCTTACTGCATGTGAAAATTTTTCCATTTTATTTAGCACTGCATTTACATCATCCATTATGTTTTCGTTATCTACATAAATAGGAGTGTTTATACGATTTCTAAGAGCAATATGTAAAGCTGCTCTATTTTCTGTGGTATTAATCTTTTTACCACTAAACATATCTTTGATATTTTGCTCTAAATTAGCTTCTTTTGCTAAGTCAATTAAAGTATTTAAAATCTCATCATCTATTCTATTTTTAGAATAATCAACCTTAATTCCACCAACTTCTAAAAAGTATTTATTAGCCCTATTGCTATCTTTTGCAAATAGTTCTTTCATGTGAGTATCTTTTGAATTATTATATAAACTCCATAATTTCTCAAAACTTTTTAATTTACTTAACATTTTTATCCTTTAAATGATTTTCTAAAGCCACACTCGCTCCATTTATCCCAGGGTAATTTGATAAAACTACAAAAACAGGAATAGCTGCTAAATAGCTATCAAATCTACCTTTATTCTCAAATCTTGCTCTAAATGATGAATGTTTAAAATATTCTAAAATCTTTGGAATTATTCCACCACAAATATAAACACCACCCCTAGCACCTAAGGTTAATGCTAGATTTGATGCAATTGTTCCTAACATTGCACAAAATATATCAAGGCTTAATCTACATAAAGCTGATTTTTCACTCAATGCAAGTTCGCTAATCTTACTTGCACTTAGAGTTTCGTTTATGCCTTCTTTGTGTGCTAGAGCTTCATAGATTAATTCAAGTCCCATTCCACTAAGCAATCTTTCAGCTGAAACATGACCGAATTTATTTTTTGCATAATGCCAAATCATTGATTCTATCTCATCAAAAGGAGCAAAGCTAACATGCCCACCTTCGCCTGAAAGTGCAATATAGCCATTTTTACTAGGTATTAATCCACTAACACCCAAACCTGTGCCTGGTCCTAAAACTGCTTTAGGAGAATTTTCTTCTATAAAAGAGCCACCAACTTGCACTAATTCATCATCTTTTAATTTTGTAATAGCAAGTGCTTGAGCTGTAAAGTCGTTTAATACTAATAAAGTTTCAAGTTTAAGCGCTAATCTTGTAGTGCTAATTGAAAAAGCCCAATGATTGTTTGTCATTTGAATATAATCACTCGTAACTGGATTTGCCATAGCAAATGCAGCGTGTTTAATTTCAAGATTTTTATCCTTTAAATAAGCTTTTACTGCATCTACAATTGTCTCATAATCTTTGCATTGTAAAACTTCAATATTTTTTATAATTCCTAATTCAAATTCTATGGCAAATCTAGCGTTTGTCCCACCAATATCAGCTAATAATCTTGGATATTCATTTTGCATAATAGACATCTAAATTTCCTTTTGAATTAATTACAAAACTTATAGGGTATTTTTTGTTTTGCTCTTTACAAGCATTTAAAAATACTTGATATTTTTCATCGCCACTTATGTTTAAAAATATTCTTTTTGCTTTTAAAATACTTTCTAAACTAAGGCTAATTCTATCATAATTTGAAGTTTTTACTATGTGATAAGCTGTATTTGTATCGCTTAATAATTCATCTAAATTAGTTGCTGTTGGAAATATTGAAGCAGTATGAGCGTCAGTTCCCATTCCTAAAATCAAAATATCAGGAGTTTTATAAATACTATTTGCATAGCTTTTTAAGGCATCAAAATCATTTATTAATTCATCTTTTATACAAGTAATAAAATTTGCCTTACTTGCATCATTTTGTAATAAATATTCTTTAACTAGATTTGTATTACTATCATTATGATTTGTAGGAACTATCCTTTCATCTACTAAAAATATATTTACCTTACTCCATTCTAATTTTTCACGACTAAGCTTAGCAAATAAATCCTTTGGGCTCTTGCCACCTGATACATACAAATTAACTTCGCCTTTATTATTAATACATTCATTTAGCGAAAAAACTAATTCTTTATATAAAGCAACTTCGCTTATGTTTTTGTCATTAAAAGTAAATAATCTCATAATTTAAACTCACAATCTTTAAAATTTATACCATTTGTATATGCAGGGTATTCTTGCATATTAAAGTCTTTATCATCAATTACGCTTTGAACCCATTTCCAAGCACTCTCAAGCTCTTCTTTTTCATTAAATGAACTTAAATCCTTATTGATTACATTTAGTATTAATCTCTCATAAGGTGGCATTTTTTCAATATCGCTAAATCCTATTTCAAATTCCTTGTAATTATCATTAATATTAAGCAATAATTTCATTTTAGGATTTGGTTGGATTTCTATATATAAATAGCCGTTATTTTTAAAATTAATCGTAAAATACACCCTATTTTCAGCCATTCTCTTACCAGTTCTAAGATAAATCGGCACACCTTTATAATTTTCTTGATTTGAGCTTGTTTTAATAGCTACGAAAGTTTCAGTCAAGCTATCTTTTGCTACATTTAATTCATCTTTATAGCTTAGGCTATCTTCGTTTTTAATATATTGAGCTTTTATAACATCTCTTTTATTTATTTTTTCTAAAGAGTTAAAAAAATCTAGCTTTGCCTTTCTAATATTTGTAGAATTAACATCTATCATAAATAAAGCCAACATTTGTAGCATATGGTTTTGCAACATATCTCTTAAAGCACCACAGCTATCATAAAATTCTCCACGACTTTCAACCCCAAGTCTTTCTAATACGCTAAGCTCAATACTTTTTACATAATCTTTATTTAAAAAGGCATTAATATGTGGATTATTTTTTCTAAATTCTAATAATTCTTTAACCATATTTTTACCAAGATAATGATCAATTCTATAAATCTGCTCTTCTTTATAGTATTTTGCTACGCTTTCATTAATTGCTCTACATTCATCAAGGCTCATTCCTAAAGGCTTTTCAAGAACTATTCTAACATTTGCTTCATTCATATTAAGCTCGCTTAGATTTTTACAACAAGTGATAAAAAACTCAGGCGAAATAGAAAAATATATAACATTATCAACGCCATTTCTTAGGCACATTTTAAGCTTTTTAAAATCATCAATGCTATTAATATCAACGCTTTCATAAGTGATTTTTTCTAAAAAGCTGTTCCATTTAGTAACATCTTTTAAGTGTATTTTTGATTTATCATTTAATTTTTGCTTAAATTCATCTAAGCTTAATTTACTTCTGCCTGTTGCAATGATTTTAAAATCTTCGTGAAGTAAGTCGTTTAAAAACGCATCATAAAGTGAAGGAAAAATCTTCCTTAAAGCTAAATCCCCAGTAGCTCCAAACAATAAAAAATCAAAATTAATCTTCATAAAGTTTCCTAAAAATTAAATTATTTTTGTAAATATACAAAAAAGGATTTAACATTAATAATGTTTATTTATCTATAATAAATCAAATATTTTAAATAGAAAAGAGTTTTTATGGCAAATGCAAAATTATTAGAAATTACCGAAAAAATAATAAAAAGAAGCGAAAAATCAAGAAAAGATTATTTAGACTTAATAGAAAATGCAAATTCTAAAATAAATCGCAGCAAACTTGGCTGTGCAAACCTAGCTCACGCTTATGCTGCAATACCTGAGAGTGTAAGAGAGAAATTAAACAACGCAAATAGCACTCATTTAGCGATAATTTCAAGTTATAACGATGTTTTATCAGCTCATGAACCTTATAAAGATTATCCTTTAAGTATAAAACAAGCTTGTATTAAAGAAGGCGTTAGCGTTCAAGTTGCAAGCTGTACTCCTTCAATGTGTGATGGTATCACTCAAGGTTATGACGGAATGCAACTTAGCTTATTTTCTCGTGATGTAATCGCAATGAGCACAGCAATTGGACTATCTCATAATATTTTTGATGGTGCATTTTACTTAGGAGTTTGTGATAAGATTGTTCCTGGACTTTTAATGGGAGCGCTTAGATTTGGACAATTACCTGCTATGTTTATTCCAAGTGGTCCTATGCCAACAGGAATTAGCAATGCTGATAAAAGTATTGCTAGAGAAAAATACGCTCAAGGTTTAATTAGCAAAGAAGAATTATTAAATACTGAGATGAAAATGTATCATAGCTCAGGCACTTGCACATTTTATGGAACGGCTAATTCAAATCAAGTTATGATTGAATTACTTGGACTTCATATGCCAAACTCAGCCTTTATAAATCCTAATACAAAACTAAGAGAAAAATTATTAACTTATAGTGCAAAGCATTTTGCAAAAGGTGTAAAAGATAAAAGCATTTTACCAATAGGAAAAATGATAGATGAAAAAAGTATAGTAAATGCTATCGTTGGACTTATGGCAACAGGAGGTTCAACTAATCATACCTTACATTTAATAGCTATTGCAAAAGCTGCAGGAATTATAATTAACTGGGATGATTTTAATGATATTTCAAATATTACTCCACTTTTAGCTAAAGTTTATCCAAACGGCAAGGCTGATATAAATGACTTTTATGAAGCAGGTGGCTTATCATTTGTAATAAATGAATTATTAAATAATGGCTTATTACACGATGATGTAAATACAGTAGCTGGATTTGGGCTTAGCAATTACACAAAAGATCCTATCTTAAAAAATGATGAAATTACTTATGAAAAATGTCTTGAAAAAAGCAGAAATGCTGAGATAATTACAACTTATGATAAGCCATTTAGTGCTACTGGTGGGCTAAAAGTTTTAAGTGGAAATATAGGTCGCTCGGTAATTAAAGTAAGTGCAGTAAGCGATGATAATTTATATATAAAAGAAAGAGCGATTGTATTTAATGACCAACTTGAATTAATGACGGCTTACGAAAAAGGTGAGTTAAATAAAAACTTCATAGCAGTTGTAAAATATCAAGGCCCTAAGGCAAATGGTATGCCAGAACTTCATAAACTAATACCACCTTTAGGAGTATTAATGTCTAAAGGATACAAGGTTGCATTAATTACTGATGGAAGAATGAGTGGAGCAAGTGGAAAAGTACCTGCTGCAATTCATACAAGTCCTGAAGCATTGCTTGATGGAAATATTGCTAAGATTAAAGATGGGGATTTAATAGAATTTGATGCAATCAATGGCACTTTAAATGTATTAGAAGATGATTTTTTAACTAGAAATATAAATCATATTGATTTAAGTGCAAATGAATTAGGTAGTGGTAGAGAGCTTTTTAAAGCTTTAAGAAATAATTGTTTAAGCGCCGAAGAAGGCGGAGTAAGTTTTTAAGGAGAAAAAGATGAATGCAAGAGAAATTTTAAAAGTAAATCCAGTAATTCCTGTAATTGCTATTGATGATATAAATGATGCTTTGCCTTTAGCAAATGCTTTAGTTTCAGGCGGTGTAAGAGTGCTTGAGATAACTCTAAGAACTAATGCAGGACTTAAGGCAATTGAGCTAATTAGCAAAGAAATTCCTGAAGCAATTGTTGGGGCTGGAACGGTGATTAATGCTAAGCAATATAAAGATGTTGTAAATGCTGGTGCAAAGTTTGCAATAAGTCCAGGAATAAATGAAAAATTACTAAGAGAAATTGATTATAAAATACCTTTAATAGCAGGTATTGCAAGTCCTGGAGAGCTAATGCTTGGGCTTGAATATGGTCTTGATACATTTAAGCTTTTTCCTGCTAGTGTTGTTGGTGGTGTGCCTATGCTAAAGGCTATTTATGGACCATTTAGCGATGTTAGATTTTGCCCTACTGGTGGAATTAGCGAAAGCAATGCTAAAGAATATTTATCACAGCCAAATGTGTTTTGTGTTGGGGGTTCTTGGCTTGCACCAAAAGAGCTTATAAAAGCTAAAAAATGGGATGAAATTAGCCAAATAGCAAGAAATTCATTAGAGCTTAGAGCTTGAGAATTTAGCTAATTGCTAAATTCTTGAATAAGTCTAATTCCTAATTCAAATTCCTTGCTGATTTCTTTGCTAAATCTAAAATCGTGCAAGTATAAAAAGAGTGAATTGTCTTCATAAATTAGGCTTATTTTTTTGTTTAACTCTTTTGCGATTTGGCTTATCTTTTCAAGTTTTTTAGGTGTAAAATACTCATATATTTTAATTTTATCTTCACAATACACTTGAAAATATTTATTAAAATCCGTGTTGTCTAGTTTGCATAAGCCGTAATTTTTATCTAATTTTTTAAAAATATTGCTTGAGTGTATAGTAAAAGGCTTTTTATTAACATTATCTTTTTTAAATAAAACGCCGTTAAAAAGCTTTATTTTATTCTTTTCTTCTTTTTTGCTAATACTAAGCTTTGTAATACTTAAATCATCTTTAAAATAGACATAATCAACTCTTAAATCATCATAATTTATATGCTTTATTTTTATATTTTTGCTTAATTTATCAAAGCTATTTGAGATAAAAAATGGCTCAATAATATTTTTATGATTAATATAAGATATTAAAAACGATGTAATAATTATAGTTAGTATCCCAACAAACAAAATAGCAACATTTTCATAATTTTTAAAAATGTAAAAACCTGCATATAAAACAACTAAAATAACCCCGATTATTCTTAAAATATTTAAAATACTTATCATTTTTACTCGCTAAATTCTTGTATTATTTTTAATAAACTAACATATTCTTTTTTAATATTTGATGTAAAGAAAAAATTATGGATATAAATCTCAAAATAATCTTTACTATAAATTATGCTAAATTTTTTATTAATATTACTTGCAGCTTTTACAATATTTGCTAATTTTTTAGGGGTAAAAAACTTAAAATCGTTTATCAAATCATTTGAATATACGCTAAATTTCTTATTAAATTCTATATTATCACTAGCAAATGATTTTTCAAAAAATACCCACTCATCTTGATATAAAGACATAAGCCTTTTGCTTGCAAATATTCTAAAATTATGCTTTATTTTTCTATTAACTCTTACATAAACACCAAAAAACAAAACATCAAGATAAGAAAAATTATAAAAAGGTTCTAAATCTTTAAACTCATAAAAGCAAAGCCCTAAAATATCAATATCATTATTTTGATAAGAATAAAAAATCTTAGCTTTTGAAGGATTAATTAAGGAATTTTTATATGAATCTTTATTATGAATTATTTTAAAATTTTTATAAAAAAATGGTATTACATAAGCATAAAAATTAAAGCCTAAAACAAATAAAATTACTAAAAACCACGCTATAAACAAATATATTAAAATGCTAATTTCATTAAAATCATTTAAAAACTTATAAAATTCATAGCCTATTAAAGCTATGAAAAATAAGCTAATGATTTTAATCATTAAACAAATCTTTTACATTTGGATTAATTTTAGCTTGTTCGCTTGCTTCGTAAAACTCAGCCTTTTTAAAATTAAACATATTTGCAATTATTATCGTTGGAAAACTCTCACAAGCACTATTATAAGCATTCACAGAAGAATTATAAGCTCTTCTAGCTGCACTAATTTGCTCTTCACATTCTCTTAAAGCATTTTGAAGATTTAAAAAATTCTCACTAGCTTTAAGCTCAGGATAATTTTCTACTTTAACATTAAGACTTTTTAAAGCTTGGCTTAATTCATTGTTTATATTAAATTTTAAAGCTTTATCATTTATATTTAATGCGTTTTCTCTAAGTCTTGTGATATTTTCTAAGGTTTGGCTTTCGTGTTTTAAATATTCTTTTAAAGACGCTACTAAATTAGGGATTAAATCATATCTTTGATTTAGCAAAACCTCAACACTTGAATAAATGCTTCTTACATCATTTCTTTTAGAAATTAATGAATTGTATGTGCTAATTCCTAAAACTAAAATCAAAACAACTAAAGCTAAAACTACATAAATTACTTCCATAAAAACTCCTTTTTTTAGCTAATTATACAAAGATAAGCCCTAATAAAGAATTTAAAATAGGAATTTGAATTTCCTATTTTAAATTCCTAAAACTCAATTCTAATTGTCTTTACCTTGCCGTTAAATTTATAATCATCTTTATTTAAAGAATTAACTCTATTAAGCTCTTCACAAGCTTGATCTAAGCCATTTTTACAAGCGATTTTATAATAATCTTTCATATCTTCTAAACTACCATCAAAATCAAAGTGCAAAAACTGCTCTACCATTTTAGCCTTTTGCATACAAATATCACTATCAATCTCACAAGCTTTTAGGTTATAAATTTTATATTTTCCATTGTATTTATCAGCGTTTAAATCTGCATATTTTAAACACGCATTTGCGTTCTTTTCATCACAAAGTTTAGTTAAAACCTGCTCATTTTCACTGCCTTTTTCTAATGCTTTTTGGCAATTATTTGTCTTTAGGCATTCTTCTTCAGCTGCTTTTAACTCACCTGCTTTAAGCTTTTTATATTCATACTCTACGCAAGATTCATAATCACCCGCATCGCAAGCTTTTTTAATATACTTTAAATTATCCCTAAAATTATTTGCCACAAAAATACAAGCCTTTATAAAATCAAGCTCGCAGGCTTTTTCGAGATTTTTTTTCATAGTTCCTCTTGCAATATTTCTATAATTCATCACATATTCAAAGCAAACATTAGGATAATCATCACATAATTTATCTTTTAGTTTTTCAACTTTATTATCATCTTCATTTTTAGTAATCATTGTAAAATTATTTGCACAAGCTTTTTTGTAATTATAATCATTTGTATTTAAACAAAATTCTATCTTGCTAGGTGCTTTTGAAATCTCATCTAAACACGATATTAAATCACCACTTTTACACTCATAATCGCTATTTGCATAGACAAAAACTAGCAAGAATACAATCAATAAAAGCTTTTTCATAACAACTCCTTTTCATAAATTGGCATTAAATAAGTTTTTGATAATTCCTTGCATAAATTCTCATCATGTTTGCAAGTAAAATCAATTAGCTTTTTTACTTTTACGTAATTATTGCTTTTATATTCAAGCATACAAGCGTCTTTGCAAAAATTTATATTATCATTAAAACACAGATTTTCATAAACTGGCGAATATTTAAGATAAAATTCCTTACTAATATCATTAGCCAACATATAATCCTTACAAGCTTTTAGATTATTTATAGAGCATTCTTCATCTTGTGGTTTATCATAATCTTTAGCTAGTTTTTCGTATTTTTTCATGGCTTTATAATCTTTTTTATCACTGCTAAGCTTTGCTAAATATTTACAAGCAAGGCTAATTTTGTTCATACAAGCAAAATCTAAATATTTATATTTTTTAGCTTCGTTTTTCTCTTTTAGGGCTAATTCTAAGCATAAGCTAGGATTTTTCTCACACATCAAATCATCATCTAATCTATATTTATACTGCACGAAAACATAGCAAAAATCATCGTTTTTATGATATTCATTTTTGCATTTTTGCTCTAAAAAATTATAAAAATATTTTTTATCTTTATCGCTTTCGTTTTTCATAGCGTGCAAAATATCAAAGCAGCCATATCTATCTAAGCAATCTAGCTCTAATGTCTTGTAATAAAGGCTTTTATCTTTTAACTGAGAGTTTTCATAAAGCGTTTTTATATACTTGCAATACTTATGTTTTTTCTCCTTGCAAGCATTTAAATACAATTCATTTAGCTTATCAGCCTCATCTTCACTAAGTGATAAATATATCTCATTTACTCCGGCACATACATCACTAAAATTAGCTAAAAAATCATATTCTTTAAGGTATTTTGAGTAAAGCTCTTGACATATTTCATTAGCATTTAAGCTAAAAAACACTAAAAATATTAATAATTTTTTCATTTTTCAACCTTTTTAAATATACAAAAATTCTCTTCTAGCAAACACGCCTTTTTATATAAATCATCTGCAAAAATCTTTAAATCATCTATATTTAAAGCCAGTGTAAAACAAGCCTTAGAATTATCATCTAAACAAAGATTATAAAGCTTTTCATATTTTTCATTTGTTTTTACAAAATATTTTAGATTTTTGTGCTTTATGCTTTGCTTTTTAAGATAATCGCAGGTGTATTTTTTAGCGTCTTTACAATATCTTGCAAGTCTTTCGTAATCTATCGCTTCATCATCAAATGAAGCCACGCAATCAAAATCATTGCCGTATTCACACGATAATTTATTATAAAACCTACTTTTGTTTATATCTAAAATATAAATATCAGCAAGCTTATTACAAGCCTTTGCATAGGCTAATTCGCACGATTTTTCTAAATACATTTTACCATCAAAATACTTTAATCCTAGTTCATAACAAGCTTTTACATCGTTGTTTTTGCAAGCAATTTTAAGATTTTGTAATTCTTGATTTTTTGCCAAAATATCATCAGCTAAGAGAAATTTATTTATAAAAAATATAATATATCTCATAAAAATCCTCAGTGGAATTTGAAATAGGAATTTAAAAATTCCTATTGTATGTAATGTAAAGAGTTTTTAAGCTTTTTTAATCTTTCTAAGTCTTTGTGCTTTAATATAAGCAAAGCTTCAATTACTTGAACATATAAGGCTCTTAATTCTACTAATTCATCTTGATTTAGGGTATTTAGCCAGCCGCTTGAAATCTTTTCTTCAAGCTCACTAGCTAAATTGCTAAATTCATCAAAATCATTATTTACTAATGCTAATTTAATTTTAGTAATCAATGTTTGCTCTCTAAATATGAAATTACGCTTAATGCAGCGTTTGCTCCATCAGCTGCAGCACACACAACTTGTCTTGGTGCATCAACTCTTAAATCACCAGCAGCAAAAAGCCCTTCAACACTTGTTCTCATTCTTAAATCAACCTTTACAGCATCTCCTACCATTTCACATAAATATGAGCCATCAGTTTGCTTTAGTACTTCATTTCTTACATCAAGTCCAACGAATGTAAATATTCCAGGAACTGCTAAATCTTTTTTACTTCCATCATTAAATACGATTTTTACTCCTGTAACACCAGCATTATCGCCTACAACTTCTTCTACTTTAGCATTTAAAATAAACTCAATTTTTTCATTTTTCTTAGCTCTTTCAACGGTTGATGGAGCTGCACGAAAGCCTTCTCTTCTATGGATTAAATATACTTTAGAGCATAGGTTTGCTAAATAAAGTGCTTCTTCAAGTGCTGTATCGCCACCACCTAAAACTGCTACTTCTTTTTTTCTATAAAACGCACCATCGCAAGTTGCACATGTGCTTACTCCACGACCAAAAAATTCATTTTCACCTTTAAATCCTGCTTTTTTAGGAGCTGCACCTGTGCAAACTATAACAGCTTTTGCATCTTCGCTTGAATTATCGCTAAAAATAATTTTAAAATTTTCGCCATTTTTTTCAACTCTAATTACTTCTTTTTGCTCAATTTTAAGACCAAATCTAGTGCTTTGCTCAGTCCAAGGCATCATAAAGCTAATTCCATCCATTACGGTAGCAACCCCTGGATAATTCTCCATTTCACTTGAGCTTGTAATTTGTCCACCTGGCATAAATTTTTCATACATTACTACATTTTTAAGCCCACCACGAGTAGCATAAAGCCCTGCACTAAGACCTGCTGGACCTCCACCTATAATTGCTAAATCTAACATAAAATTCTCCTAATTAATAATTTTTATTATTTAATATTATCTAGCTTAAGTTAATCAAGTTTTAAAAAATTATCATAATTTATTTCGTTAGCAAATAACCTAATTCTAAATTTATTATATTTTTTATTTATAGGACTTCTACTTTCTTCAAACTCAGCTATTTTTATACCTGCAATATCGCATAATAAGTGTATTAAATCATCACTCATAAATGCTAAATCTTTAGATAATATTAATTTATCTAAAAGTTCTTTATGATTTGTTTTAAAAGAATTTGAATAAAGAATTATAAAAGGAATATCAGCAATTATTTTATCACTTACTCCATGTCCTAATAATGATTTTGTCTTATCATCATATAAACTTTCTGCATGATCACTTAAATAAATTATCAAAGTATCATCATCTTTAAATCTTTCATAAATTGAATAAATAATATAATCAGTATAAAGTATAGAATTATAATATTCGGATATGCTTTTTTTATCTTTTGTATTTTCTTTTATATCACTTTCGCTAAATTTTGCAAATGTTTTAGGATAGCGTTTTTTATAATTTCCATGATTTCCTAAAAGATGAATGCTAATAAAATTATTATCGCTTAATTTTAAATCATTTAAAATAGGAAGTAAAACTTCATCATATTTTGCATAAGCTAAAGTTTCGCTTGAGCTTATATATTGATTAGAAAAATACGCAAAATCACTCATTATTCCGATACTTGCAGCGTTATTACCCCATTCGCTTACATAATCTTGATTTGAAATCCAAAAAGTTTTGTAATTTGCTAATTTAAAAAGATTTACAATATCTAAATTTTCATAAAATTTTCTTTCACTTAAATTATCTAAATTAGCAAAATTAAGCATTACACTCATAACTGGATTTGTAGATGAATAAGGAGCTATTACATCAGAATAAATTATTTTATTTTCAATACTTAATAAATTAGGTGTTGTGTTTAACAATTGTCCATAATCTTGATAAGCACTTCTTCTTGAGCTTTCGCCTATTATTAAAACTATATTTTTTATATTTTCTAAAGCTTTTGTTTTTGAATGCGAATTTGCTATTTGCATATAAGAATTTCTCATTTTTAATGACTCAACTAAGATTTCATTATTTGCAAAAACTTCTTTATGAAATTTAATAAAAGGAATATTAAAATACCTTTCAAAATCATATTTTAAAGCTCTTCTTAAATCGTTTCCAAAGTTAATAAATAAAATCAATACAATAAAAAATAAATTAAATTTATTACCAACTTTTTTAATAATTTTAATTTTTAAAATAAAGAAAGAAAATACTAATACAAAAATTAAAGCAAAAATAGTTTTTGAATTAAAATACATTATCAAAAATTCTATGCTTTCGTTTAAATTAGTGTTAAATAAACTTTCTAAAAAACTTGGATTAATAAAAGTGTGAAAATTGATTACTAAAAAAGTTTGAATAAAAATAATTAAAAGATTATAAATTATTAAAAGCTTTAAAATACCCCCCCCCAAGCTTATTTAAGGCAAATTTCTTACTTATTAAAAATATTATTAAAAATGCTAATAAAGTTAAAAATATTGCACTAATACTGCTAGGCTTTGCATACTTAATACTTAAAATAAAGTCTTGATTAATATTTATTTTAGAAAACAAAGCTAAGCAAAAAATATTGCTTAGCGTAAAATATAAAAATACTCCAAAATGCCTTAAAACAAATTCCGTAAAATTATTTTTCATTATTTCCCTTTTTTTGCAAGATATTTAGCGTAGTATTTACTATACTAAATGCTAAAGCTGTATAAATATATGCTTTTTCTACATGAATATTTAGACCTTCTACAATTAAAACCCCGCCAACTAAAACTAAAAAAGTTAAAGCAAGAGTTTTTAATTCTTGAAATTTCTCAACCAAATCGCCTATCCACTTACTAGCAAACATCATAAACATAACAGCAATAATAACAGCTAAAATCATAATGCTTAATTCATTAGCAATTCCAACCGCAGTAATCACGCTATCAAGCGAAAATACAATATCAATTAAAGCAATTTCAAAAATAACTACGAAAAAATTTGCACTAGCTTTGAAATTATCATGATTGCTAGTTTCGTGTTTATGCATTGAAATTAATTCTTTGATTGATTTTACAATTAAAAACAATCCACCTCCGATTAATACAATATCTCTACCACTAAAATCTTGACCTAAGATACTAAATAAAGGCTTTGTAAGTTTAATAATCCAAAATATACTAAATAAAAGCGCAATACGAGTTAGCATAGCAAAAGCAAGCCCTAAAATACGCCCACGATTTTGCAAATGTTTTGGCAATTTGCTTACTAAAATTGTAAGAAATATAATATTATCTATACCTAAAACTATCTCAAGTAATACTAAAGTTACAAAAGATAATATACCCTCAGTTGTAAAAATCCATTCAAACATAATTGTCCTTTTTATTGATTAAAAAATGCTATCCTAACCGAAATTTTTTAAAGGAGATTAAATGAGATTAGAACACGATTTTTTAGGCGAATTAGAAATCGCTGATGACATTTATTATGGAGTGCAGACTTTAAGAGCTGTTCAAAACTTTGATATTTCAGGAAAGCGTCTAAAGGATTTTCCTAGACTTATCGTATCTTTTGCAAAAGTAAAAAAAGCAGCGGCTTTAGCAAACCACGAATTAGGCTTAATTAATGAAGATGTAAAAAACGCTATTTGTTTTGCTTGTGATGAATTAATTGCAGGAAAATATCAAGACCAATTTATAGTTGATATGATTCAAGGTGGTGCAGGAACTTCAACAAATATGAACGCAAACGAAGTTATAGCAAATATAGCTTTAGAAAAGCTAGGACATAAAAAAGGCGAATATAAATATTGCCATCCAAATGATCATGTGAATTTATCTCAAAGCACAAATGATGCTTATCCAACATCTTTAAGAGTTGCTTTATATGATTATTTAAGCGATTTAATGAAAGCTATGAGCTATTTAAAAGCAGCTTATGAAAGAAAAGCAATTGAGTTTAAAGATATTATTAAAATGGGAAGAACCCAACTTCAAGATGCTGTTCCTATGACTTTAGGAAGAGAATTTAAAACCTTTGCTGTAATGCTTGGTGAAGATATACAAAGAGTAAGCGAAGCAAGAAGCCTTATTTTAGAAATCAACTTAGGTGCAACAGCTATTGGAACAGGAATTAACTCTCACCCTGATTATCCACCAATAGTTGCAAAACACCTTCAATACATAACAGGTGCAAATTTCGTAATAGCAGATGATTTAATAGAAGCCACACAAGATACAGGAGCTTTCGTTCAAATTAGTGGAGTTTTAAAAAGAGTTGCTACAAAACTTAGTAAAGTTTGTAATGACTTAAGATTACTTTCAAGTGGTCCAAAATGCGGCTTAAATGAAATTAACTTACCAAAAATGCAACCAGGCTCATCAATTATGCCAGGTAAGGTAAATCCAGTTATTCCTGAAGTGGTAAATCAAGTTTGCTATTATGTAATAGGAGCTGATGTAAGCGTTACTTTAGCTTGCGAAGGCGGACAATTGCAATTAAATGTATTTGAACCACTTGCTGCTTATAGTTTATTAAATAGTATTTGTATGCTTGAGCGTGCTATGAAAACTTTAGCTGATAAATGTATAGATGGTATAACAGCAAATAAACAAATATGCGAAGATTTTGTGATGAATAGCATAGGAATTGTAACTGCTCTTAATCCTTATATAGGTTATGAAAATAGCGCAAGTATTGCAAAAGAAGCATTACAAACTGGTGCAAGAGTTTATGATTTAGTTTTAGAGCGTAAATTAATGGATAAAGCTAAATTAGATAAAATTTTAAGCCCTGAATTTATGCTAAAGCCTCATATGGGAGAGATAAAATAAAAAAAGAATTTGAAATAGGAAATTGAAAATCCTATTTCAAATTCCAAAATAATAAACAATAATTTAAGCTAAACAATAAAAATTATTATTTATTATTTTTGTTTAAATTTAGCTAATTTTTTTTAGTTAAACTCTAATTTTAATAATCACAAGGAATAATCTATGTATAAAATGATATCAAGTATGAAACTAAGTGTGGTGTTGTTTTTGTTATTTGCCTGTGCTAGCGGTTTAGCAACTTTTATAGAGAGCAAATACGGAACTCCTACGGCGTGGGCTTTAATATATGCTAGTCCTTGGTTTGCAGCTATTCAGGTGCTACTTGGAATTAACTTATTTTTCGCACTTTTTAGATATAAAATGTATGAGAAATTACCACTTTTTATATTCCATATTAGCTTTTTATTCATGCTACTTGGCTCAGCACTTACTAGATATTATGGTTTTGAAGGATATATTCATATTAGAGAAAATGAAACTTCAAATATCGTAAGCTCAAGAGAAGCATTCTTTAGTATAGCAGCTACAAAAGATGGCAAATATTATTCTAATGATGAGTTTAAATATATTAGCGTTTTAGGAAACAATGATATAGATATTAATCTTGATTTAGATGGCAAAATAGCTAATTTAAAATTAGAAAAAGTTATTTTACACGCAAAGCCAAATTATAAAGAAGAGCTTGGCGGAATACCTTTTGTTTTATTAAATGTTTCAGGCGAACAAGGTTCAAGCGCTTTAGCTTTAGAAGAAGGAAGGTTTGTAGTTTTAGGACAAACCGTAATTTCAAATAAGAAAAATATTTCTATGAATGCAAGGCTTTTAGAGTTTAATGAAAACAAAATTAAGGCTAATTTTGACTTAGATATATTTGATGTAAAAACCAAAAAAAGCATTAAATTATTAGCAGAAAATGAATTTAGTTTAGAAGATGGAATGGTTATTTCATTTGATAATTACAAAATAGGCTTTGATAAGTTTTATAAGCATGGAGTAAAATACTATGAAGATAGTAAAGAAAAAGAATATCCTAATGCTTATTTAGTAAAAGTAACCTATGATAATGAAAGCAAATACGCTTATTTATTTGAAGGCGAAGGACAAAAGATAACTTTAGCAAATCAAACTTTTAGCATTTCATATACTGCAAAATTATTAGAACTTCCTTTTAGCTTTACACTAAATAAGTTTGAATTAGAGCGTTATATGGCTTCAAATTCGCCAAAATCATACGCAAGTTATATTAGAATAAACGATGAAGATAACAGCAAGGATTATAAGATTTATATGAATAATGTATTAGATCATAAAGGTTATAGATTTTATCAAAGTTCTTATGATAAAGATGAGTTAGGAACGATTTTAAGTGTAAATCAAGACCCAGGCAAAATCCCAACCTATATAGGATATTTTTTATTAGGTTTAGGGCTATTCTTTAATTTAATTTCAAAAAATTCTCGTTTTATGATACTTACAAAAAGATTAGCAAAAATTAGCTCACTTGCAATATTATTTGCTATCTGTGTGCCTAATTTACGCTCAGATGAGCTTGATGAAGCTATCAATAATGCTAACAAAAACCTACAAGCAATTAGCTTAGAACAACATGTGCAAGATTTAAGTATTTTACCTATACAAAAAGACAATGGAAGAATTGCTCCATTTGGCTCATTAGCACTTGATTTGGTTAATAAAATTCATAAATCAAGCACATATTTAGGCAAAGATGCTACCGAAGTGCTAATTTGGATTATGAGTGATTTTAAAGACTTTTCAAAAGAAAAATTCATATATTTAAGCAATCAAGAAATAAGAGATTTTTTAAATCTTGGCAAAGGCAAATATGCTAGTTTTTATGATTTTTTCCCAAACAATGTTTATGCTTTAAAAGATGAAGTTGAAAAAGCTTTAAGAATGAATCCAAACAAGCGTGGAACTTATGAAAAAGAATTATTAAAAGTTGATGAGCGTTTAAATATTTTATATTACGCATCACTTGGTGGCTATGTAAGAGCTAGTTTTGAAGATGGAAAAGCTTTAAATGTTCTTGAAAGCAGCAAGCCTGATTTAAAAGCTTATTTTTTATCTTTAATAAATGCTTATAAAGACAAAAATTATGCATTAAGTTCAAAAATCTTAAATGAAATAAAAGCAGATCAAGGAACTAATGTTGATAATGCTAAGTTTAAACTTGAAGTAGTTTTTGATAAAGTAGGAGTATTTACAAAACTAAGCCCTGTTTATTTAATAAGTGGTTTAATTTTATTAATCTTAGTATTTGTTAGAATGATTAGTGGAAAAACAAGCTTAAAATTAGCGTTTAAAATAGTGTATTACTTAAATATTTTAGTATTTATTGTGCATACTATCGCACTTGCTATTAGAGGGTATTTAAGTGGCCATGCACCTTGGTCAAATTCATACGAGAGTTTATTATATATTGCGTGGGCTTTAGGGCTTAGTGGTATTGTGTTTTCTAAAAAAAGCCCTATTTCATTATCGCTTACATCAATTCTTGCAGCAATTGTTTTAATGGTAGCACACCTTAGCTCAATTGATCCTCAAATTGGAAACCTTGCACCAGTATTACAAAGCTATTGGCTAACAATTCATGTTAGCGTTATAACTGCTAGTTATGGATTCTTTGGACTTTGTTCTTTACTTGGAATTTTTGTATTAATTTTATTTGCAATGCTAGGTAAAAACAAAAAATTAAATGAAAGAATAAAAGCAAACATAAAAGAAGCAACAATGATAAACGAAATGGCTATGATTTTAGGCTTATCATTACTTACTTTAGGAAACTTTTTAGGTGGAGTTTGGGCGAATGAATCATGGGGAAGATATTGGGGCTGGGATAGCAAAGAAACTTGGGCTTTAGTATCTATTTTAGTATATGCAGCAGTGCTTCACATTAGATTAATTAAAGGAATAAATAATCAATTTTATTTTGCAGTTTGCTCTATGTTTGCGTATTTGAGTATAGTTATGACTTATTTTGGAGTAAATTATTTTTTAAGCGGAATGCACTCTTATGCTGCAGGAGAAGCTGCTAGTGTGCCTGTTTATGCTTATGTTTGCGTAGGTATTATGATATTGCTTACTATAATTGCTAGTAAAAACAAGAAGGAATCAGAACTTTTATGAAAGAAAATATAATTATAGGTGCTGGTGTAGTTGCTTTTTTATTCATTATTATTTTAGTTTTTTATTTCATTATAAAAAGCTCTAAGAATAAAGGCGTTGAAAGTGTTGAAAGTAAAACTTCAAACAAACCAACGAATGCTTTAGATGATTTAATAAAAGCTGCAAAAAGTGCTAATTCATCAGCTTCATTAAATAAAGTTGTTTTAGCTTTTATTCAAACTCAAAGTCTTGAAGCTAAAACAACAGGACCTTTAAGCGAAGATGCAAAGAAAAAGCTAGGTTTTATAAGTGCAGTATGTGCAAATAAATGCGCAGAAGCTAAAATCATAGCTTTTTTAAATCATGAACTAGGTAAAAGGTATCCAAGTTATAGAAGAGAAATTGATTTATACGAAAATTTAGGGCTTGCTAAAAGAAGGATGAAGTAAATTGAATAAACTTTATTTTAGGTATCTAGCGAGCCTTTATCTTAAAAATTGTTTAATTTTTATTATTGCTTTTGTAGGTTTTTATTTATTTATTGATTTATTAATAAATTATAAAAAACTACATATTAATACAAATATATTTTTGTTATATATTCTTTATACTATGCTTACGGCTTTTTATTATATCTTGCCAATTGCTTTAATATTGGCGTCAATTTTTACAAAAATTTCTTTAATTAAAAAAAATGAATTTATAGCTTTTTATTCTTTAGGACTTAGCAAAAACGCTAGTGTAATTCCAACATTATTTATATCTTTAATTATTACTTTTTTTGCAATTTCGCTAAATTACACAAACATAGCTTATGCAGAAAACTATAAAAGCAATATTTTAAAATACGGATATTTAAGCAAAGAGCAGATGGATTTGTTTTTTAAATATCAAGATGATTATATTTATATAAAAAGCTATGACAAAGCTAAAATGCACGATATTAAAATAATGAAAACTCAAAATAATGAAATAAGCAAAATAATCACAGCAAAAACTGCTTCTTTTATCAATAATAACTGGGTTTTAGAAGATGCAAATATCACGGAATTTAAATTAGGAAATAGCTTTGATGATACTTATATAATAAATCAAAAACTTGAACAAGAAATCATCTTAAAAGACTTTAAGCCTGAGATTTTAGATAATTTAGGAACTGATGATAGCTCATTAAAAGATGCCTTTTTTTACCTTAATAATTTTGAAAGCAACAAAAACATAGCAAGAGCTAGTATTTATAAGCAAAGCATATTTTTATTATACGCTCCATTTTTTGCTCTTATTATTTTTTATAATATCCCTATTATGCCAAGATACAATGATTTAAACATAATTGCTTTAAGCTATATATGCTTATCTTTATTAGTTTATGGAGTTTTATTTTTATTATTAAGATTTGCAAGTAATGGTGCTATAAATCCAGAAATTGCTATTCTTTTACCAATAAGCATAATTATTGTATATTCATTAATGAAGTTTAATAAAAATAAGTGATTATTAAGGAGAAAAAATGGACTTTTTAAAACTTGCAAATGGTATTAATACGCCTTTTTATTTATACGATTTTAATGAGATAGAAAATAGATTTAATAGTATCAAAAAAGCCTTTAGTGGGGCAAAAAATAATATTTTTTATGCCGTAAAAGCAAACTCAAATTTATCATTACTTAAATTATTAGTAAATCTTGATAGTGGATTTGACTGCGTTAGTGCAAATGAAATAAGAAGAGCTTTAAAGGTTGGTGCAAAACCTTATAAGATTATCTTTAGCGGTGTAGGTAAGAAAAAAGAAGAATTAGAGTTTGCAATAGAGCAAAAAATTTTATATATAAATATAGAAAGTAATGCTGAATTAGAACTTTTAGAAAGTATTGCAAAAGAAAAAAATGTAATTGCTAACATAAGCATTCGTGTAAATCCAAATATCGATGCAAAAACTCATCCATATATCTCAACAGGACTTAAAGAAAATAAATTTGGCGTAAGCATTGAAGATGCAAGAGCAATGTTTTTAAAAGCACACAAGTCTGAGTTTTTAAACCCTATCGGAGTTCATTTTCACATAGGCTCAAACATTTTAGAGCTTGATAGCATTATTCAAGCAGCTATTTTGGTTGAAAAATTCATCAAAGAATTAAACACAGCAGGACTTAATATAAAATTCTTTGATATAGGTGGCGGTGTTGGAATTAAATACAAAAATGATGAAATAGAACCAAACTTAGATGAATTTGCAAATATTATTAAAAATATAGCAAGAGCACAGGATTTAACAATATGCTGTGAGCCAGGTCGCTATATCGTTGGTAATGCAGGATATTTAGTAAGCAAAGTTTTGTATGAAAAAACAAACGAAGGCAAAAGATTTGTAATATGTGATGCTTCTATGTGTGAATTAATTCGCCCAAGCTTATACGAAGCTTATCATGAAATTTTAAGTTTTCCTGGTGAAAATAAGCTAAATGAAAGTTCTTTAGCTGATTTAGTAGGTGGAGTTTGTGAAAGTGGAGATTTTTTAGCAAAAGATGTAGTTTTACCACCACTTAAGCCAAATGATTTAATAGTTATTAAAAGTTCAGGAGCTTACGGATTTGTAATGAGCTCAAATTATAATTCAAGAACAAAAGTCGCTGAATATGCTTTATATAACAATGAATTAAAATTAATAAATAAAGCTCAGAGTTTTGATGAATTAATTGCTAATGAATTATGTTGTTTGTGAGTTTGTTATGAATTTAGAAGATATTAGAAAAAATATTAATAAAATCGATGATGAAATTATCAAATTGTTAAACCAAAGAATGGAATTTGTAAAGCAAGTTGGGATTTTAAAACACCAAGAAGGAAGTCCTATTTATCGCCCTGTAAGAGAAAACGAAATTATAAATAGACTTAGTGAAAATTCTAATGGTTTATTAGGTAAAGACGCTATTAAAGCAATCTATCAAGAGATTTTTGCAATTTCAAGAAATCTTGAACTCCCTCAAAGAGTAGCCTTTTTAGGGCCAATCGGAACTTATACTCATCAAGCTGCAAGGCTGTGGTTTGGAGCACTTAGTGAGTATATTGAGCTTGCAACTATTGAAGATGTATTTACAAGCCTTGAAAATGATGAAGTATCTTATGCTGTTGTTCCTATTGAAAACAATACAGAAGGTGGAGTTGGAGCTACTCTTGATGCTTTAGCAAAATACGATGATATTTTAATATTTGCCGAAAATTATTTAGATATTCATCACTCATTTGCAAGCACGGTTGATGATATTAAAGATATTAAAGTTATTTTTTCACACCCACAAGGCTATAATCAATGTAAAAAATTCTTAGAAGCTCATAATATTTTAAGCGTTGAATTTGTCCCTGCAAAAAGCACAGCTGCTGCTGCAAAATTAGCTAAAGAAACTCCAAACTCTGCAGCAATTTGCTCAAAAATAGCAGCAAAATTAAGCGATTTACCTTTAATGTTTGAATGTATTGAAGATAATAAGGCTAATAAAACTAGATTTTTAGTTTTAAGCAAGCATTGTGCTGAAAAGGGAGCTAATTCAAAAACATCAATTCTAGCAAATACAGCCCATAAAGCTGGTGCTTTAGTTGATTTACTTAATGAATTTAAAGAAGCTAATATAAACCTTACAAAAATTGAATCAAGACCATTAAAGAAAAAGGAATTTGAATACGGATTTTACATAGATTTTGAAGGTCATTACAATGATGAAAATGTTCAAAAAATCTTAAAAGGTAAAGAAAATATCAAATGGCTTGGCTCATACTTAAAGAATGATAAATGATTAAGCAGTTTTTACAAGGTATAGGCAAGTTTTATTCAGGACTTGAGAAAAAGCAAAAAATTACTATTATTGCAGCTATTGTTGCAACCGTTGCTTTTATAGTATTTTTGCTTGTATATAACTCAGGAAATAATAAAAGTTATGCAGGTTATGCAGTATTATTTGATGAATTAGATACTAAAAATTCAGCTGCAGTAGTATCAATATTAGAAAAAAATCAAGTAAATTACATTTTAAAAGATGAAAGCACTATTTTAGTTCCAAGTGCTGATGTTTATAAACAGCGTTTAGAAGTCGCTAGTGCAGGAATTTTAAAAGATAATAAAGTTGGTTTTGAAATCTTTGATAAACAAGAATTCGGAGCTACTGATGAAGAGCAAAAAATCAAGTTTAAGAGAGCTTTAGAAGGCGAATTAGCAAGAACAATTGAAAGCTTAAATCCTATTCATAAAGCAGTAGTTCATATAGCATTTGGAAAAGATTCTTTATTTGTAAAAGAAAAAGAGCCACCAACAGCATCAGTTGTTTTGAATATTAAAATGGGAATGAAATTAAGCCAAAAGCAAGTTTTAGGAATTAAAAATCTTGTTGCTTCATCGGTTGCAAGCTTAACTCTTGAAAATGTAAAAATAATAGATCAAAATGGCGTTAATTTAGGTGCTGATGATGTTTCATTAGATGTAGATGAATTAAGCGCACAAATTAATTATAAAAAAGATTACGAAAACGCATTAGAGCAAAAAATCATAAATGTATTAGCTCCTGTTCTTGGTGGCTGGGATAGAGTTGTGGCTAGAGTTAATGCTGATTTTAATTTTGATAAAGCAAATAGTCAAAGCGAAGTATTTGATCCAAACTCAGTAGCAAGAAGTGAACAAAGCTTAGAAGAAAAAAAAGAAGGTAAAAAAGGCAAAGAAGTAGGCGGAGTTCCTGGAGCAATCTCAAATATAGGTCCTGTTCAAGGCATAGAAGATGGTGAAAATAAAGAAACTTATAGCAAAAACCAAAGCACAATAAACTATGAAATATCTAAGAAAATTACAACCGTAAAAGGTCAATTTGCTAATTTAAACAGAATTAGTGCAGCCGTAGTTGTAGATGGAAAATACGAAATTGATGAAAATGGCGAGATAAAATATGTAGCAATTAGCGAAGATGAGCTTAAAAAATTAAATATTTTAGTAAAAAATGCAATAGGATTTAATGAAAGTAGAGGCGATAGTGTAAGTGTTGATAATATTAGATTTAACAATATTAAAGCACCTGTTCCACCATCAATTAAAATTACTAATTTCTTAGAAAGCTATATAATGCCATTCATTCCACCTGCAAAATATATTTTTGCAATGGTTTTAATGTTTGTATTTTATAAAAAGGTTATTTCTCCGTTTGTTAAGAAAATGCTTGAAGATAAAGTATTTACGCCTGAAGAATTAGAAGAAATTAAGCGTGAAGAAAATTACGAAGATGAAGAAGATGCAATTGAGAAATACCAGCAAGCTAAAAGAAGAGTGGAAGAACAACTTGGAATTGATGCTGGATTTAGTGAAGATGAATTACAATATGATATCTTGCTTGAAAAATTAAAAACAATTAGCACAGAAAAAAGTGATGAAGTTGCAATGCTATTTAAGAGCTTGCTTAAAAACGATGCTGAGTTTAATCAATCTCAAAAGGATATGTAATGGCAAACCTTACAAACGAACAAAAAGCTTTATATAATGATTTAAGTATCTTAGAAAAAATTGCTATATTTTTAATCCAAATGGGAGAAGAGCCTAGCACATTGATTTTTTCTAACCTAGATACTGAAATGGTTATAGAAATTACTAAGCACATTGCAAACGCAAGAAGCGTTGACAGAGCTGTTGCAACTGCTGTATTAGAAGAATTTCATACCTTACTTAAAACAAATCAATATATTAAAAATGGAAGCTTAGAGTTTGCAAAAGAGATTTTATACAATACTTATGGTATTGAAGAAGCTGAAAAAATCTTATCAAAACTAGCTAAGACTTTAGATGGAAATCAAGCCTTTTCATATCTTAGTAATATTAAACCACAGCAATTAGCAGACTTTATCGTAAATGAATATCCACAAACAATAGCTTTAATTATTGCACATATGGAGCCAACTAGAGCTGCTGAGACTTTGGAATTTTTTGAAGATGATTTAAGAAGTGAAGTAATTCATAGAATTGCAACTTTAGGTGATATTAGCCCAAGCATTATTAAAAGAGTTTCAACCGTGCTTGAGAGTAAATTGCAATCTCTTACTTCTTATAAAGTTGAAGTTGGTGGAACTAGAGCTGTTGCTGAAGTACTTAATCGCTTAGGTCAAAAGTCAAGCAAATCAACTATTGCTTACTTAGAGCAAACCGATGAAAAACTTGCAACTACTATTAAAGATATGATGTTTACTTTTGATGATATTACCAAGCTTGGAACTACTGCAATTCGTGAAATTTTAAAAGTTGCAGATAAGAAGGATTTAATGGTTGCTTTAAAGGGTAGCACAGAAGATTTAAAAGGAATGTTCTTATCTAATATGAGCCAAAGAGCTGCAGAAAGCTTTAATGAAGAAATGGGCTTTTTAGGAGCTGTTAGGGTAAAAGATGTTGAAGAAGCACAAAGAAAAATCGTTGAAGTTGTTCAAAAACTTAATGAAAGTGGCGTGATACAACTAGGCGAAAGTGATGAGATGATAGAATAATGAAGACTATTATTACTAATAAAGCAAAAGAACATCATGTTCAAAACTATAAGTTTAAAATATTAAGCTCATTTGATAATGAAGAAACAAAGGAAGCACCAAGCATTGAAATTGAGCAAATAAAAGAAGAGCCGACACCACCGCCTCCACCTCCTCCACCACCGCCTCCTCCGCCAAATCCAATAAACGAGGAAATGCTACAAAAAATGGAAGAGTTAAGCTCAAATGTGGTAAAACTTCAAATGAAACTTGAAAAACAAGAAGAAGAATTTGAAAAAAGACTTTTAAACGAAATTGAAGTAGCCAAAAAAAATGCTTATGAAGAAGGCTTAAACGCAGGCAAATCTCAAAGCGAAGATAAAATAAACGAGCTTAGCATAAGTGTTGCAGCTAGTGTTAAAAAACTTGAGAATAAATGTCAAGAATTAAGCGATTTTTGTGAAAAAACAAAAGCCGATTTAAATGAAGCTGCATATTTGATAGCAAAAGAAGTAATTAATAAAGAACTAGAATCAAGCTCAGCAAAAATCGCTCTTGCATATGCAAATACAATAATGCAAGGAATTGATAAGAGTATTAAAATAAAAATAAGTGTAAATCCTAAAGATTTTGATTATTTACACCAAGAATTATCATCAAATAGGATTGAAATAATCGCAGATGATGCTATTAATAAAGGCTGTTTGATTGTTAATTCAGATACTTTAAATACTCAAATTAATTTAAAAGAAAGATTAGCACAAGCAAGGAGTATGATATTAGATGAAGAATAAAATAGATAGTATCAAAACCCTTAATGAAGATGAATTAAAAGAATTATGTAGCGAAATAAGAGCTGAAATTATCAAGCAAGTTAGTATAAATGGCGGACATTTATCATCTAATTTAGGTGTTGTTGAACTTAGCGTTGCTCTTCATCATTTATTTGATGTGAAAAAAAATCCACTAATTTTTGATGTATCTCATCAATGCTACGCTCATAAGATTTTAACAGGAAGAAAACTTGATAATCTTAGGCAATTTAACGGAATTAGTGGCTACACAGAGCCAAACGAAAGTGAATATGACTTTTTTATAGCAGGGCATTCATCTACTTCAATTTCACTAGCAACTGGGGTTGCAAAGGCATTTAAACTTAATAAAAGCAATGCAATTCCCATTGCAATTATTGGTGATGGTGCTATGGGAAGTGGCTTAGCATACGAAGCTTTAAATGAATTAGGGGATAGAAAATATCCTAGCATAATAATTTTGAATGATAATAAAATGAGTATTAGTAAGCCAATAGGTGCAGTTTCAAGATTTTTATCACAAAGCCTATCAAGTCCTATTTATCAAAAATTTAAAAAAGGCGTTGAAGCTGTGCTTGAATACTTGCCTGAAGGTGCGAAATATACTGCTAAAAGATTTGAAGATGGCTTTAAATTAATAACTCCTGCAGGAATGTTCTTTGAAGAATTAGGGCTTGAATACATTGGACCAATTGACGGGCATAATATTGCTGATTTAATCACTGCTTTAAATCTTGCAAAAAGTCTTAAAAAGCCTGTATTATTGCATGTTCAAACAATCAAAGGCTATGGCTATGAGTATTCAGTAAATGATGAAGGCGATTGGCATGGGGTTGGTGCTTTTGATATAAAAACAGGAAAGAGCTTAAATAGCTCTAATAAAGCTAGTGCAACAGCAATTTTTAGCGATATTTTAGACGAACTTGCAAGTAAAAATGAAAAAATCGTAGGGCTAAGTGCAGCTATGCCAAGTGGCACAGGAATGGATAAATTAATTGCTAAATACCCAGAAAGATTTTATGATGTAGGCATTGCTGAAGCTCATGCAGTTACTTCAATGGCAGCTATGAGTAAATGTGGTTTTGTGCCTGTTGTAGCGATTTATTCAACCTTTTTGCAACGCGCATATGATAGCTTAATTCATGATAGCGCTATACTTAATCTTGATATGGTTTTTGCGCTTGATCGTGCAGGAATTGTAGGAAATGATGGTAAAACTCATCAAGGAGTTTTTGATATTTCTTATCTTTCTTGCATACCAAATTTTAAAATTTGTGCTCCAACTAATACAAAAAGCTTTAAACTATTGCTTGAATACGCTACAAGTAAAGTTGGTCCCATAGCTATTCGTTATCCAAGGGGTGCATTTACTTTAGATGAAAGCTATGAAGCAAGCTTAAAAGCTCATTATATTAAAAACACTAATTCAAATATTAGCTTTTTAGGTTTTGGAGAAGGCGTTGCAAAGGCTTTAGAAGTTAACAAAGAAATTAATGCAAATGTTATTGATTTGGTATTTGCAAAGCCACTTGATGAAGACTTTTTATTAAATCTATCAAAAAACTCAAATGAATGGCATATATTTAGCGATAGTGTAAAAATAGGCGGTCTTCAGTCTATAATCTCAAGCTTTATACTTACACATAATCTTGATATAAAATTAATATCTTATGAATATGAAGATGAATTTATTACTCATGGAAACACAAAAGAAGTTTTACAAAGTCTTAAGCTTGATGCAAATGGTATTATTAATAAAATTAAAGGCGATAAATGATAGTAAGTGCAGGTTTAAATGAGACTTTTGAATGGGCTAGTCCTATTGGAATAGGAAGTAATTGCTCTATAAAACTTAGCGAAATAATACTTAAGCAAAATCCAAAAAGACTAATTTTCGTTGGCTCGATGGGGCTTTATGATAAAAGCAAAGAATTATTTAGTATTTATGAATTTAATAAGGCCTGTAATATTGAACTTAGTGCGTTAGATGATTTAGCATATACGCCACTTAAATTTGATGAAATTCCTAATCTAAATTCTTCTAATTTTATTTGCAAAAATTATGAATATGCAAAAAAAATGCACGAAAAATACGGCTTAATTGGTGAAAACATGGAATGCTTTAGTTTTTTTAGCACAGCAAGATATTTTAATATTAAAGCTAGTGCAATTTTAATCGCTACTAATTATTGCGATGAGTTCGCACACGATGAGTATTTAAAAAATACAAAAAAAGCAAATGAATTATTAGAAAATTACTTAGAAGATAAAGGGCTTTTATGAAAGAATTACTAGATTTTTTACCAGAAGAATATGGACTATCTCCAAAATATCTAAATAACGAATTAGCTAAATTTGTTTATCAAAAATATATAGATGATTTTAGCGATGCTACAAGCTTATCAAAAGCCCTAAGAGAGCAATTAAAAAGCGAATTTAATATAATGCCACTAAGCTTAAAAATCGCTCAAACAAGCATTGATGGTAGTATAAAATTCTTATTTTCTTTACATGATAATCACACAATAGAAAGCGTTTTGCTTCCTATGAAAAAAGAGCGTATAGAAAACGGAATTAAAAAAAGTGCAAAATATACAATTTGTATAAGCAGTCAAGTTGGGTGCAAAAGTGGTTGTTCGTTTTGTTTGACTGGTAAAAGTGGGCTTATTAGAAATCTTAGCACTGCTGAAATTGTTGCTCAGGTTTTATTTATTAAAAAATATGCAAAAATCCCTTATGAGCAAGGAATAAATATTGTTTTTATGGGAATGGGAGAGCCACTTGATAACTTAAAAGCAGTTAGTAAAGCAGTTAAGATTTTCTCACATAATGATACTTTAGCGATATCACCACGCCGTCAAACAATCTCTACAAGTGGTCTTGCAAAACAAATTGAAGAATTAGGCAAAATGAACTTAGGAGTATTGCTTGCAATCTCACTTCATGCTGTAAATGATACTTTAAGAGATGAATTAATGCCTATTAATAAGGCTTATAATATTGAAAGCGTTTTAAATGCGGTAAGAAATTTCCCTATTGATGCTAGAAAAAGAGTGCTATTTGAATATTTATGCTTAGGCGGAATTAATGATGATTTAAGCCATGCAAAAGCTTTAGTAAAATTATTACACGGAATTAAGGCTAAAATTAATCTAATATATTTTAACCCACACGAAGGAAGTATTTATAAACGCCCAAGTGAAGAAAAAGTAATTGCTTTTAGAGATTATTTACAAGCACACGGACAAAACGCTACCATTAGACAAAGTAAAGGACTTGATATTAGTGCAGCGTGTGGACAATTAAGAAATAACGAGGATGAAAATGCAAAAACCAGCCTTTAGAATAGCTCAAATTTTAGTAAGACTTTATAATGAAGAAGTTGTAAATAAACACGAATTAGCAGCAGAATTTGGAGTAAATGCTAAGACAATTCAGCGTGATATTAATGAAAGACTATCAAGACTACCGATAATTGCTAGAAGAAATGGAGATTATACTTTAGATAAATCATATATCAAAAGCAATCACGAAGAAATTAAAAAATTAATAAAAATATTTGATATTACTATGCTTCCTACTAGAATTAGTGATGAGTTTTTGGATACTTTATGCAAGCAAAAAGAACTTCCTATCAAAAGCATTAAGCATAATGAAATTGATGATATTAGCTTAATTTATGAAGAATTAACTAAGGCTATTTTAAATAATTTAAAAGTTAAAACCAACTACAACGCAAAAGAAAGAATATTAATGCCTTATAAATTAGTAAATCATCAAGATATTTGGTATTTACTAGCTTGTGAAGGAGCAGAGCTTAAAAGCTTTACTTTATATAAAATGAAAAGCCTATCAGTAAGTAATGAAGAATTCACACCAAATGAAAGCACAAAAGAACTGATTGAAAACAATTCAAGCAGTTTTATATCAAGCAATGTTACTGAAGTTATTTTAGAGCTTGATTATGTAGCAAAGGAATATTTTTTAAAAAGAGCAATATTAAAAAATCAAAGAATAATCTCAAGCCATTTAGACAAAATTATAATCCAAACCGAAACTTGCTACGAAGATGAGTTAATAAGATTAGTATTTCAATGGATTCCGCATATTAAAATACTTGAGCCAAAAAGTCTTGCAAACGAATGCAAAGCAAGAATAAAAGAATATTTAAAACAAATATGACAAAACAAGATATTTTTAAAATTATTTGCGAAGAATTAAAATCTTTAGAACTTAGCAATTTAAATTATGAAAATATAAACATATTTAAAGAAAGTATTTTAAAAGATGGTGAAATTATTAGCGAAGAAGAATTAAGATATATTGATTATGCTAATTTGCTTTTAGCAATTAATTCTAAAAAATCTTTAATTCATGCAGTAAATATCATAAGTAAGCTTAAAAATTATGATATGAACGAGTATAAAATAGCTTTAGAAAAATGTCTTAAAACCATTGAAAACACACAGCATTTTAAGGAATTAGAAAGAAGCCTACTATTATTATCATTAGCTGAAGCCATAAACAATACTAAAAATTAAAAGAATTACGAAATAGGAATTAGACTTAATTTAAGGTGTTGAAAGTTTTATAATATTTTTAAGTTTTTAATTAAAAGAGCTCTAGTTGTGAGCTCTTTTGTAGTGGTTTAATACATTTCTTTCATTTTTATTTCTTTAAGTTTTTTTTCGGCAGATTTTATACCATTTTTAACATATCTTATTCTATTGTTTATTTTTTCTGCTAAGCTCTTATACATATAATAAACTTCTTCGTTATCTTTATATTTTTCAACACGTTCATTTATTTCTTTTTGTAATGGTATCATATCATTAATAAGCTCATTAGAGAGTCTATAAATTAGGTCATAATCTCCGTCTGTTTTTAAATGATATAATTTTAAAATTTGTATTTTACTGTGACGGTTATCGTCATCTCTTGTAAATTTAGAACATTCTTCTTCTAATTGCTTATAGTTCATTTTTGAATAATCAATTACTTTTTTGCTTACTTTGGTTGTAGTGTTTGTTTTTACACTATCAGTAGTTGCTGCCGTTGCAGTAAGTGTTGTAGCTGTTAAAAGCACCATTGTTAATGTTTTAAAGTTTAATAATTTTTTCATTTTTTCTCCTTTTTTAATTAATTTTTACGCTTTTTTATAATATTTATTATTACAGATGTTATTGCAAATGTTATTGCAAAGGCGATTATGTAAGATATATAATATTCACTTGTATCTCCATAAAGTTCAGCCATATCATACGCATCTAGATAATCTCTTACTATATTGCCTCCTGTCCAACTTAAAAATATAACAGGTGCAATAAAGAAACTTCCTATAATGCTTGCTACAATACTAATAATAAAAGTTTTAATCGTGTATTTTTTCATTTTTTTCCTTTATAAATTGTTTTTTAATTTTTTAGATTTTTGTTTTTAAGTAAATTAGTTTGATTTCATTGTGATTTTTTATCCATAGCAACTCCTTTGATTTAATAGAAGGTTATTGTAATACCCCCCCCCATTAATGAAAAGTTAATAAAGCTAAATAAATAATTTTAAGGATAAGAATAATTTGGATTTGAAATTTCATTTTTTTTACAAACTACTGCTTTAACTAAGCAAAAGCTAAAAGTAATATGAGTTAATTTAATATAGATTTATATATTTTGTTTTTATATTTGATGAAAAAGTTTGAAATTGTTTTTTAATTTCCTATTTCAAATTCTTTAAAAATTTTGTGGAATTTGAAATAGGAATTTAAATGCTAAAATTTTTGCTTTGATTTGTTAATACAGCGATAAATGCTTGATTCTGAAAGGTTTAAAAGATTAGCGATTTCTGTAATTGAGCCTTTTATATTAAATATACCTTTTTCATAGATTTTATCTACTATCTCTTGTCTTTGTTTTGGCTTTAAATTAGTATTTTTTAATTCATTTACACTAAGTCCTGTAAGCTCTAATATAAGCTCGTTTAAATCAAGGCTTAATACTTCTTCATAAGCTGCTTCTTCAATAGGTGCGTCATTACCTAAAATCTGTGCTGCTATGTTTTCTATCCTAGTTTTATCATAGTTTATACATAGCATTCCACTTAATTTATTGCCTTCTTTGATAAAAAAAGTGCTACCTTTTATGTTTTTGCCACCTGCACTTGCTTTATAATTGCTTAAAAAATCTCTTTCTTCATAAATCTTTTTATTTACAAGTTCAAGTGCAAATCCTGTTATAGGAGAATTGATACTTCTTCCACTTATATGGTTGTTTGCAATTTCTGCGATACTCATACCATCATCATTTATATCATGCAAAACCACTTCATAATCTTTGCCCAAAGCATGAGCTAAAAAATGCACTAATTTTATATATTCACTTCTTGTTTGTTGATTCATAAAGCCCTCGGTAAATGTTTTGTAAATTATACTTATTAAAAGTAATAATAAGCCCTATTTCTAGGGCTTTTATAATAGCTCATCACCTGTTTTAATAAATTCAGCCATTTCAGCGTCTGGCACCATACTTCCGCCTGTTGCCCATATTAAATGGATTGCGTTTTTGTGTTCTGTATGTAGCTCATTTGCGATTAATAAGCCTTTAACACCTGCTAAAGCTGAAGGCTCAAGCTTAATGTCTTCACTTCTTGCAAGTAAGCTTAAATATCTATACATATTCTCATCACTTACCGTAAAGCTTCCATCAATCACACGCTCTAAAACTTTTCCAACAAGCCCACTAGCACGACCAACAGCAAGTCCATCAGCAGCAGTAATATTATCAAGTCCAATATCTGCAACGCTTATATCATTATGTTTTCCAGTAGCAAGTCCAAGTATCATGCAAGGGCTATGTGTAGGCTCTGCAAAAAAGCATTTTACATTCTCGCCAAACTCAGCCTTAAGACCATAAGCAACCCCACCAGGGCCACCACCAACACCGCAAGGAAGATAAACATAAAGTGGTCTATCTTTACTAATAGTAATGTCTAGTGCTTGTAATTGTCCTTTTAATCTTTTTGCAGCAACGCTATAACCTAAAAATAAATTATGTGAATTTTCATCATCTATAAAATAGCAATACGGATCACTCTCAGCACTCTTTCTTCCTTGCTCAACTGCAACGCCGTAATCGCTCTCATAAGTAATTACATTGCAACCATGCTCTCTTAGCATTTTTTTCTTCCATTCTTTAGCACAATCACTCATATGAACTTCTACTTTAAAGCCTAGTTTTGCACTCATAATTCCTATTGAAAGACCAAGGTTACCTGTTGAGCCTACTGCGATTTTATATTTACTTAAAAACTCTTTATATTTTGGATCAGCTAGTTTTGAATAATCATCATCAATACTAAGCATATTATTTTCTATTAATAAATCTTCTGCATGTTTTAATACTTCATATATTCCACCACGAGCTTTGATTGAGCCTGAAATAGGTAAATGTGAATCAAGTTTTACATATACATCACCATTAATACTAGCACCACTTAATTTCTCAAGCTCTTTTTTATAATTATTTATGCAAGCTAATGGACTTTCTATAATTCCATTTGTTTTGCTTGTAGCTGGGAAAATTATCTTAAGTAAAGGTGCAAAGCGATTAAGTCTTGCTCTTGCATCTTCAACTCTATCAAGTTTAATTGCACCTTTATTTAATTCGCCTAGAACATCATTACTAAGATTAGGATTAACCCAACTTGTTTCTTTCATTGCTTTTAGATTTTCAATTAACATTTTAACTCCTTATAAAATTATTGATAAAACATAGCTTAAAACTAAGCCACAAATACTTGCTACTAAAGTTGCACTTGTAAAGTATTTAAACATAGCTTTTACGCTCATTCCTAAGCTTTCTTTTACTAGCCAAAATAAGCTATCTGTTACAATAGTACAACCTATCGCACCACTTCCTATTGCAAGGCATAAAACTTCTTTGCTAACATTACTATCCATTTGTAGAACAATTCCTGCTGCACTAATCATAGCAACCGTTGCACTTCCAACACTAGCATGTAAAATAATAGCAATTAACCATGCTAAAAATACAGGATTTAAGCTTAAACTTCCTAAAACTTGTTTTAATGCTTCGCCAATTCCTGATGCGATTAATATCTCATTAAACGCCCCGCCTGCACCGATGATTAATAAAATTGAAGCAATTTGAGTAAATGAATCTCCACTAAAATCCATTAGATTTTGCATAGAATAACCTTGTTTTAAACCTAAAGTATAATAAGCTACAAATACGCTTATTAATAATGCAACAATAGGATTTCCGATGAATGCAAATACTGCATTATCCTTAAATACTAAAGTCTTAAGTAACATTAAAACTAAAGGTAAAAGAATAGTAAAATATGTAATTGCTGTGCTTGGCATAGATTTTGGAGTTATTACTTCTTCATTAAGTGCTACGCTCTCATCATCTTTTGAAAAATCAAAAAACTTTAAGAAAATTACGCCACCAATGAAAGCGCAAATCATACCAACAACAATACTCATCCAAATAACTTGACCTATATCAGCACCTAAAGTAGCAACAATGCTAGTAGCTGCTGGGTGTGGTGGAACCATACAATGAACTGCCATAAGTGAAGTTGCTAATGCTATACCTATTTTTATTCTACTAACACCTATTTCTTTAGCAACAACTAAAACTAAAGGAACTAATAAAACAAATCCAACTTCAACAAACACAGGAATACCTGCAATAAATCCAACCAACATCATAACAACATCGGCTCTTTTTTTGCCAAGTAGATTTAGTAATGATAAAGCTATTTTTTGAGCTCCACCACTAACTTCTAGCATTTTTCCTAAAATACTTCCACAACCAATAATTACTGCTAAAAATCCTAGCGTGCCACCTACTCCATTTTCTATAATAGAGCCGATTTTTGTTAAATCCACACCTGTAACAAGTGCAACAAAAATGCTTGCTAAGCTTAAAGATAAAAATGCGTGAATTTTAAGCTTTGCAATACAAAACACAACAAGAACAATAGAAGCTATTAATACTGAAATTAAAGCAAAATTGCTCATCTTTTCTCCTTTTTTAAAATAATTTAAAATATTTTATATTTAACATCTTTAATTTTTTCTTAAAATAATAAAATTTTTGATTTTTTTTAATAAAATTTTTGAAAAATTGAGAAAAATTGATATTTTTTAAAAAAAAATTATTATTTTTATAAAAATTAAAGAATTATTATTAAATATTTAGATTGTAGTTAAAATGTTAAAATATTATTGTTTTATTTTAATTTTTAATATTATTTTATTAATTTTTGTAATTATTAAGAAAATTTTATTAAAAATGATAAATAATAATTATTTTTTATAGTTTTAATAATTTTAAATAATTTTTTGTTACTATTTTGCAAAATTTTTTTTAAAAAAGGAGAAAAAAATGAATTATCCAAAGGCGATAGGTCCTTATAGTGTATGTGGAGTATCAAACGATTTAGTATTTGTAAGCGGTCAATTACCAATAGACCCAGCGACAGGAGATTTCGCAAAAGGTGATATTAAAGAACTTACAAGACAAAGTCTAAGAAACATTAAAGCTATCTTAAACGAGCAAGGTTTAGATATGAATAATGTTATTAAAACCACAGTTTTACTAGCTGATATAAATGACTTTGCAGCAGTTAATGAAGCTTATGCTGAGTTTTTTAAAGAGCCTTTCCCAGCTAGAAGTGCATTTGCCGTAGCAGCTTTACCAAAGGGTTCAAAAATAGAAATAGAAGCGATAGCTAAAAAATAATTTTCCGGTGAAATTCCGGATTTAAATTCCATAAAATATTTTAACTTTTAAAATCAAGTTTTTATTAATTATTTATAAGCTACAATCAAGTCTTTAATTTTAAGGAGTGTAATATGCTAAACAATTTATTAGTTTTTGATTACGAAGACGTGCAGTTAATCCCTGCAAAATGTATAATCAACTCAAGAAGCGAATGCGATACTAGCGTAAAGCTTGGAAATAGAACATTTAAACTACCAGTAGTTCCAGCAAATATGCAAACAATCATTGATGAAGAATTAGCAATTTCATTTGCTAGAAGTGATTATTTTTATATTATGCATAGATTTGAGCCTGAAAAAAGGTTAGATTTTGTAAGAAAAATGCAAGAAATGGGGCTTTTTGCATCAATTTCTGTTGGAATTACTCAAAAAGAATATGAATTTATAGATGAATTAAAAGCTAATGAGCTTTATCCTGAATATATTACTATTGATATTGCTCACGGACATAGCGATAATGTAATTAAGATGATTAAATACATTAAAGCAAACTTAAAAACAAGTTTCGTAATAGCAGGAAATGTTGGAACGCCTGAAGCTGTAAGAGATTTAGAAAACGCTGGAGCTGATGCAACTAAGGTTGGTATTGGACCTGGTAAAGTATGTATTACTAAACTTAAAACCGGTTTTGGAACAGGCGGTTGGCAATTAGCAGCTCTACGCTGGTGTGCTAAAAGTGCTAAAAAGCCGATAATTGCAGATGGTGGTATAAGAAATCACGGAGATATCGCAAAATCAATTCGCTTTGGAGCTACTTTTGTAATGATAGGCTCACTATTTAGCGGACACGAGCAAAGCCCTGGAAAAACTATTGAAATTGATGGCAAAAAGATGAAAGAGTATTATGGCTCAGCAAGTGAGTTTCAAAAAGGTGAGCGTAAAAACGTAGAAGGTAAAAAAATGTATGTTCCATTTAGAGGAAATATCTTTGATACCTTAAATGAAATGAGAGAAGATTTACAAAGCTCGATTTCTTATGCAGGTGGTAAAGAGCTTCGTGATATTAGAAAAGTTGATTATGTAGTGGTTAAAAACTCAATCTTTAATGGAGATACTATCTAATTAATAAATTTTCCTAATTTAGCGATAAATTAGGAAAACTAATATCCTAATTCAAATTCCAAGCTAATAATTATATTTTTTACAATAAAGAGCAATAATCACATAAATACAAGATATAAAATATAAAAATAAAAAGCTAAAAAAAGCTATTGCATTAACAATATCATAAAACAATCCAATCCTATCAAGGGTAATAAAACTAATATAATAAGTTAGAATTGAAATAACAAAAACAAATCTAAAAAATCTCTTATTTAGCTTAGAAAAATCATTAAAAATATAAAAAATCTCACAATACAAAAACGGAGTAAAAAGCACAAACATAAAAAATAAAAGCGAAGTTGTGATAGAAAGAATCAAAATATATTCTCTTGCAATAAAAGTTATTAAAATAAGCAAAATCGCAAAAAGATTAAAAAATATAAAAAACATAGGTTTGCTTTTAGCATTAAAATCAAAAATAAATGCGTTTGCAAATGAGCTTGAAGCTTTTATTTCGCTTATATTTTTATCCTTAAAACATGATAAAATTAGCATAAAAATTATATTTAAAACAAAAGTTGAAATAAAAAACAAAACAAAGCTACAAATATCAAAAATAATAAATCCAAAAATCACAAAAAACCTTAAATATTTATTAGCAATAACAGTGTTTAATCGTTGAATATTAGTTATTGTTAAAAACAAATTAATCACAAAGGCTAAATATAAATACAAATAAGGATAAATATCATTAGCAAGGTTAAAAAACGGGTCATTATTAAATGTAAAAATAGTGTATTTAGCTAAAATAAAGCGAATAAAAACTCCAAAACATTTTAAAACGAAAAATGACAAAATACATAAAATTATAATATTCATACTTGATAGAATATGGGTTGTAGAACTTATTTTTGATTTTAAATCCATATTAAGTGCAGTTATAACGCTATCTTTCATTTTAATTCCTAATTCAAATTCTTTTAAAATTTCTTAGTAATTTTGATAAAAATATTTTAATACACTAATTTAGTCTTAAAAAATTTTGCTAAGCCTAATTCCTATTTCAAATTCTTTGAAAAAATCGTGGAATTTGAAACAGGAATTTGATTTTTAAAAAAGCTTTAAATACCTAAGTATTTTTTGCGAATTTCATTATTTTCTGCTAGTTCTTCGCCCTTGCCTTCAAGAACGATTTTTCCATGCTCTAACACATAAGCTCTATCGCTTATTTTTAAAGCTTGTTTAGCGTTTTGTTCTACTAATAAAATAGTAATTCCTTCGTTTTTTAAAACCTTAATTATCTCAAAAACTTCTCCAACTATCTTAGGTGCAAGTCCTAAGCTTGGCTCATCTAGCATAAGTAGTTTTGGCTCTCCCATTAAAGCCCTTGAGATTGCTAGCATTTGGGCTTCTCCGCCGCTTAGATTTCTTGCTAGAGTGTTGTTTTTTTGCTTTAGGCGTGGAAATAATCTATACATTTGCTCTTTTAAATGCTCGTAATTATCCGCATTATAAAATGCACCCATTTTAAGATTATCTTCTATGCTAAGATTTGCAAAGATTTTTCTTCCTTCAGGAACTAAACTTATGCCTTTTTGAACTAGAGTGTGGGTTTTATGTCGCTCTATTTCATAGCCTAAGAAATTGATTTCTCCACTTCTTTTTGGAATGTTTAAAATCGCATTTAAAGTGCTTGTTTTACCTGCTCCATTGCTTCCTACTATGCTTACAATTTCGCCTGAATTAATATGAAAACTTATATCATCAACAGCTTTAATAAGTCCGTAATGAACGCTTAAATTTTTTACCCTTAGCATTAAAAATCTCCTAAATAAGCTTTTATAACTTCACTATCTTGCACAGCATCACTTGGCTTTCCTAAAAAAATACTCTTGCCATAATCAAGCACCAAAACTCTATCACACAAGCTATTTACAAACTTCATATCATGCTCAATTAATACTATGCTAAGCTCTTGCTTTAGCTTACAAATAATCTCTGCAAGCTCAATGCTCTCAGTCCCATTCATTCCAGCAGCAGGCTCATCTAATAATAATAATTTTGGCTTTAAAGCTAGTGCTCTTGCAATCTCAAGCTTTCTTTGCTCTCCATAGCTTAATTCTGTTGATTTTGCATTTGCTAGATGAGAGATTTTAAGCTCATCTAAAATGTGATATGCTTCTTCTTTTACTCTTTTTTCTTCTTTTTTGTATCTTGCAAAATGTAAAAAAGCTTCAAAAATATTATAATTTATACTTTGATTTAAGCCTATTAATACATTTTCTAAAACACTCATAGAAGCAAATAATCTAATGTTTTGAAAAGTTCTAGCAACCCCTAATCTAGTAATTTGTAATTGATTTAATTTAGTAATGTCTTTACCATCAAAAATAATTTCTCCAGCACTTGGCTTATAAGCTCCTGAAATTATATTAAATAATGTGGTTTTTCCAGCTCCATTTGGTCCAATAAGCCCAAAAACTTCGCCTTTTTTTACGCTTAAATTAGCATTATTTATAGCTTTTACTCCACCGAAATTCTTATCTATATTTTTAAGCTCTAAAATCATTTTTTAAACCTTTTAAAAATAATATCGCTTAGCTCTTTATCGCCAAAAATACCACGCCTTGCAAATAGCATTACAAGAATTAATGCGATAGAAAATACAAGCATTCTAAGACCTGGCAAGCCTTGTGTTTGATATCCAAATATATTCATAGGCTCATCTAAAAATCTTAGCCATTCACTTCCACCTATTACTAAAATAGCTCCGATAATTGCACCCGTTGTGCTACCTAAACCACCTAAAACAATTATTATTAATAATTGAAATGTGAATAAAAAGTCAAATTGCTCAGGTGTAACGCTAGTAATATAACAAGCTAAAAGTCCACCTGCAATTCCTTCTAAAAATGCACTCGTGCCAAAAGCTAAAGTCTTTATTCTAAAAGTATTAATACCCATAGCAAAAGCTGCGTCTTCATCATCTCTTACTGCTTTCATAGCTCTTCCGTATTTTGAATAAATTATATTTAAAATCAAAATAATGCTAATTATGGTAATGCTTCCAACAATATATAAGAAATTATCAGGTTTTGGGATTTCGTTTAAGCCTTGAACTCCGTTTGTAAATGCTGCAAAATTAAGTGCAATAAGCTTTATGATTATTCCAAATCCTAAAGTTACAATAGCTAAATAATCTCCCCTTACACGAAACACTGCAAAGCTAAGAATTAACGATAAAGCTAAAGCACTAAAACCACCTGCTAAAAGTGCTATTATAAAATTATCACTATGAAAAGCCAAAATAAATGGATGTGGGTCTAGTAAGCTAAATTGATCTTCTTTAGCTTCAACATCTAATAACAATAAAGCACTAACATAAGCACCAACAGCAACGAAACCATTTGGCTCTAGGCTAAATTGTCCTGTTACTCCGTTTATTAGATTGTAAGATGCTGCTAAGATTATAAAAATACAAATATTTATAAAGGTTCTTAAAGCATAATCGCTTAAAAAATATTCAGCTAGAAAAATACTAGCAATTGATAAAATGATTAAAGCAATAGAAAATACCTTTTGCATTAAAATCTACTCCTTTCATAATCTTGCCCCATAATTCCTGTTGGTTTAAACAATAAAACAAAAACTAAGAATATAAACGCAAAACCATCTTTAAAACCTGCTAAATCAGGAACAAAAGCTACTATTAAAACTTCACAAAATCCAATAATAAGCCCTCCAAGAACAGCTCCGCCAACGCTTCCAATACCGCCTAAAACAGCAGCACCAAAAGCTTTAAGACCTATTAAAACGCCCATATTTGGATCAATTTGTGGATATTTGCAAGCCCAAAAAATACCGCCTATACAAGCTAGCATTGAACCTAGAGCAAAAACAAAGGCAATGATTTTATTTGCATCAATTCCCATTAAACCAACGGTTGAAATATCAAAAGCTAAAGCACGAATTGCTATACCATATTTGCTTTTATATAAAATCGTTAAAACACAAATTAAAATTATTATTGTTAAAATCGGAATTAAAATATCTAATAAACTAAGTCTAATCCCATATAAACTAATAGGATTTACTAAAATACTAGGTGCATTAAATGGCTGTGGAGTGCTTGTAAATAATACATTTATTAAGTTTTCTAAGAAAAACGAAACACCTATTGCTGTGATTAATAAAGAAATCCTAGGAGAGTTTCTAAGTGGCTTGTAAGCAATCTTATCTATGCTAATTCCTAAAGCAATGCAAAGCAATACCGCAAAGCCAAATGCAGGAACAAATGGAAAAGTAAAAAGATTAAGAGCGAACAAACAAGCGTAAGCTCCAACCATCATAATATCTCCATGAGCAAAATTTATAAGCCTTAAAACACCATAAACCATAGTATAGCCAATAGCAATTAGCGCATACATTGAGCCTAATGAAAAGCCATTGAAAATCTGTTGAATAAGCAATGATGAACTCATTAAATAACCTTTTTTGAAAATAAAAAGAAATATTAATGAATAAAGCTTAATTTAATAATAATTTTTAAGATTAATTATGAAAATGTTTTGATTTGTAACAAAAGCATTATGAAATTAAAATCCAAATTCCTATTTCAAATTCTTTGAAAAAATCGTGGAATTTGAAATAGGAATTTGATTTTTTGTTTTGTTGAATAGTTAAATTATGAAATAGGAATATATTTTCCTATTTCATTGTTTTTAGATTATTTATTCGCAAATTCAATACTAAATGATGAACCACTTAAATCGCTTGTATTTGAAATATTTACTATTTCTTTTACATATTGTTTATTAGAATGGCTAGGATTTAATGTAACTTCTAAATCTCCTTTTTTATTAGCAAAACTAGAACCATAATCTCCTATAAATTTTAGCTCATCTATAATGTCTTTTGCACTCTTTTTATAAGTTGGAGTTTCTGGAGTAAATTTAACTTTTGAAGCTTTTTTGTTTAGATAAAATAATTCTAAATCGCTTGATTTTAAAGTAATTGTATTAGAATTTTGAATCTTACTATCTTTATAGGTTACTCCTGTATAAATAAAAGAATAATCGTCATTAGGATTAAACTTAGTTTTGCCAACTTCTCCTATGCTTGAACTTCTTAATAAAGAAAACTCTGCAACATCTGGCTTAGTAACCAAACTATTATCAAGAGTTTTATTATCTAAAGTCTTTTTATATCTTGAATAAGCTAATTCTAAATCTACTGAAATCTTATCAGGTTTTGCTCCGTATTTTTCAATAACGCCATTTATATTTGTAGTTCTTGTTTCGTTGTATAGCTCTTCTAATTTTTTATCAAATTCTTGATTTAACTTATCTTTACTTAAAATAACTTTAGTAACTTTAATATTCTTTTTAGCAACATTTACTAAATAACTACTATCAGTATAAACCTCATCAATATTTACTAAATATCTATTTTTAGCAGCGTCATCTTCATTATCAAAATTTAAATCATATTCTAGCTCTAAATTATCATTAAATTTATGATATACATAAAGTAAGCTTGCTGGATTATTTATACCTTGATTGTTTAAAACAAAAGGTATTTTTAAGCTATTTTGATCGCCTATTTCACTTTTGAAGAATACTTTTGTATTTGTATAAGCATTATTTATTATTGCATCTTTTAACACATAATCTCTTGTGCTAGAGAAATTTAATGTGATAGGATTTTCACTAGTAATTAAGCAACCTATTTTACCATCTGAACCTATTGCGTTATTTGCTGAGCCACTATTGCAAAAACCACCTAAGCTATCATCTTTTGTAAATGCACCTTCATACATTTGTAATTTTGCTTCAGTTGATAAAGGAAAATTAACATATATATCATTAATAATATAAGAATTATCGCCTTTCTTATTTATAGCTTGTGGATTAGTGCTAGAAATAGCGCTACGATTTTTGTTATTTAAATCAAAAATATATTTATTAAGCTTACTATTTTCTACAATTAAATCTGTTTTAGTAATTGCGAAATTTTCATTTGTATTAATGTCTTTTTTAGAGCTATCTTTTAAACTCACATTAAACTCGGTTAATTTACCACCGCTTAAAGCATTTTCTCCTGCTACGAAATTAGTCTTTGTTGAATACTCAATAAACGCTGGTCTTATACTAAATTTATTAGTGCAACCACTAGCTTTTCTTGGCAAATCTACAAGAGCTTTTGAGTCTTTATTATTTGCATTTTTATTTATTTCTTCTTGTATTTGTCTTTTACTATAAATGTTATAGCAAACTTCATATTTACCAACTTCTAAATTATCAATCTTTAAAACTCCATTATAAAACGGATATGAATTAATATTATTAGTCGGTTTAAAAATAGGATTTGTTAATAAGTCTTTATTTTCATTACTAACATTAACAATATTTGTTCCTAATTCATAAAAAGATATACTTTTACCTTTTACTAAATTACCATTATTATCTTTAACTTCAAAAGTAATAAAATTATCAAAATTATCTAACTTAAGCTTAGAATTATTATAAATACCCAAATACACTGGATTTGCTGCTATTCTTGTATTTGCTGAACTTGGATCATATCCTGTATTACTATCATTCATTTTAGGTAATTTTTTAGCATCACTCTTATCCCAAATAGAACCCCAGCCTAAAGCACTATCATCAAATTTTATATCACTAATAATTGCATAAAATTTACCTGCTTTTTTAGCTTTAACAATAGTGCTTGAATCTAATTCAAAAAATGGTCTATTATCATCATATTTTCCATTATTTATAGTTACTTCTAATAAAATAGAATCTTTATTTTGATAACCGATTATGTTTAATAAATTTTCATCTACCCTAAATGCCATATAATTAGTAGTATAAGTCCCTGTTTTTTCAGGTTCTTCGCCAACTATTTTATAATGTCCGTCGGTTTTTTCTAATTTATAAATTTTATATTTGAAATTTTCAAATTTAAAACTCATATTTTCACAACCTTTTTTATCTTCTACATTACACTCTTGTTTGTTTGCATAACTTAATCTATTAGGGTCTAATTTTTCACTATCATTCATAAATATTAGCTGAGCATTATTATTTACATCAAATGTAAGTGAGCTTACTTTATCAAACTCATTTATATCTTTTAAATGCGAAGGTAGGTTTTCAACTTTATATTTTAATGATTGTAATTGTTCATCAATTAAGCTCATTTTTGAATCATTCGCATCAGGATAAAAAATTAAATTATATTTAGCTTCTAATCTACCATCTTTTGTATTGCCATATCTGTTTTCATCAGCTCCTCTAAAGCTTGTAGGTCTTGTGTGTAATGAAAAAATACTGGTTTCACTTCCAGGTTTATCGCTTTTATAAATATTTTTTCTATCAATAGAATAATTAGCTATCGCATATTTTCCATCACTAGCTAAATAGTTTTGTAAAAATCTATCGTGATCTCCCCATAAAAACTTATGAGCTGTAATTGCTGGAAATGCAGTAAATGTGTTATCGCTATTCTTTCTATCATAATATTGAAGATTTGTAAAATAACACTTGCCTATACCTTGGCTTGTAAATAAATCCTTGTTAAAATAAGTTCCATTCTCTAAATTATTATTATTAAAAAATAAAAAATCAGATGATTTGCCTAAATCTCTTGTTCCATAAGTAGAAATATTCTTAACAGTCATTTCTTCTATTGCTTGCCTACAAGTCTCATTTCTTCCAATAACTCTATCAAGATTAAAATTTCTAGCTTTTCCTATACGCAATTGGTCTATTTTTGGCTGCCCACCTGTTGCATTTGCATAAGAGCGATAGTATAAAACTCTTTTATCATCAGTAATAATTCCTGCATATAAAGGCCCGCTACTAGCATAAACAACATCTACACCTTCTGAATCCAAATAATCAACCGGTCTAATAGTGCAACCATAATTTTCTAAATCATAATAAAATCTAACATATCTTTCTATTGAATGAAGTTGATTCCAATCGCTTATCCCACAACCATCTGGCTTACCATTTACAAACCCTGTTCCTTTATAAGATTTAATAGCATTACACCCTGTATATCTACTAGCATCACATCCTAAAGGTCTTGAGCTAGTTAAATTTGTAAGCCAACCTTCATAAATTGAAGTTAATTTCCAATGTTGCCTTTCTATATCTGTTTTACTTATATAATCATGACGCATTTTTCCGTTTAAAAGACCTACATAATTATTTACAAATCTTCCAAAATCTCCATTATGACCTGAGAAATTGTTTGTTAAATAAAAACTAAAAGGACTTTTTGAAGAAGCTAATGCTATAAGTCTTCCGGTAGTGCTAGCTTTTAAATTTTTATATGATTCTTGATATTCACCATCTTTATATTTATAAACACTTGTATTGTAGTTTAAATTAACACTATTTCTAAAATTATAAACATTACCATTGTTAAAAATATCTTTTTCAAATTCATTTGCACTTGGGATTTTGCTTGTTCCTAAATCACTATTAGAACTTTCCATACACCATATATTATCTCTAAATCTTACAGGATCTATTCTATAACTTGATTTATTATCTCCATATATTTGACTTAATTCAGCACAATCAGCAAATCCAATAGCATCACTACCGCCTCTATTGTGAAGACATCCTAATAAGGCATTCCATCTTCCATAATAATTTGCATCTTCTTTAGCTTGACCTAAATTTCCAAAATACAATCCATATGTTTCTACGCTAGTTTTATTTTCACTTGCATACAATATATTAATTGTAAGAAGGGATAAAATTATTCCTTTTTTCATTAACTCTCCTTAAAAAATTCTGTAATTTTACATTAATCTAATCAATTAATGTAAAATGATAAAAATATTTCATCTTAAAGGAAGATTAATGTTAAAAGAATGTTTATGTCTAGGCGTAGTTGGTAATGTACCAAACCATTTAAATCAAGCTAATGAAGCAAAAGATTTTTGTGAATTAAATACAAGTGATTTTGCACCAAAAGGAGTTTTTCCTTTTTATTCAAAGGATAGTAAAAAGGAATTTTTAAGAAGATTTTGTATTAGCGAAAATGAACTTATTTTAGATGGAGATTTTGTTCAAATAGAACCTGAATTATGTGTTATTTTTAAAGCTAGTTATAAAGATAATGAATTAAGCTCTTTAAAACCACAATATTTTGCAGCCTTTAATGATGCAAGCAAAAGAGTAAATGAAGAAAAAATTTCTTTAAAGAAAAACTTCTCAAATGCAAGCAAAGGTATAGGAAATTTAATTGCTTTAAATAATCTTGAAGAATTAAATGAATACAAAATACATTGCTATTTAAAAAGAAATAATGAATTAATAAAATACGCAAATGAAGATTATATAAAAAACTATTTTTATTACTCAGATACTCTAATCTCTTGGCTTATAAACACTATAAATAATCAAACCGATATCGCAACACTTGAAAATATTAAACCATTAATTGCAAATAAACCTGAAAATATATTAATTTGCTTAGGTGCTTTATCTTACACTCCTTTTGGAGAAAAACACTATTTAAAATCAGGTGATGAAATTTATGTAAGCGTTACAAATAAAGATGATATATTTAATTCAGGCTCAACCCTAAAACAAATCGTAAGATAATTATTTCTTACGATTTTTAATATAAAAATACAAAATACGCAGTAATTTCTCTAAAACTATCTTTAAAATATCAAATAATTGCTATTAGCTTGTAATATAGCAAAATAAAAGATAAACATAATTTTTTAATAATTTAAATTACATAGTTTTAACAAAATCAAAAGTTAATGATAAAAAAAGGAGGATTTGTTATGCTAAAGCATTCAATTTGTGCTGTTTTGTGTATAGGATATGTCTATGCAGAAGCACCACATACTTTCGCACAAAGTGCAGCAGTTAAAGCATTTTTCGCTTATCAAGAAAAATCAGGACAATGCAATAATGGTTATAAAGAAGAAGGAGATTTTTGCTTAAAGCCAATTTATCGTGCAGGTAGTGGTAAATATAATAGTTGCACCATGAGTGAAGTTACCTATGGCACTGCAAGACAAGAAAAGTTAAACAATCCATTTTGCAGCAATACATTCTATAAACCAATAAAAAATCAAAACGAAAAAACTACGGTAAATGGAAGTGAATTAGTTTTTGGAAATGTTATTAAAAATAATGAGGGTATTTCTATTTTAAATGATGAAAATATTTATTTTGAAATGCACTTACTAAAAGATAATACGCAATTAATTCCTAATGTAAGCAAACCTAGCACTTGGTCAGCTAGAATGAATAAATTTGGTATTCACGGAAACATCATTAATTATGCTTATGATACTTTTAAGCCAGTTGCATACAATCATGATGGATTTAGCTATGCAGGAGATAGTGATAATCGTGGTTTAGGAAAACATTATTATGTATGGGGTTGGAGAGAAGCAAATAGATTAAGATTTAACCTAGTAGATAATTGGAAAAATTTCGTAAATATAAAAGCTTATGTAAAAAATGGAGAATTTAATTATTCAACAAGTCCAAAATTACATAAGGTAAATAATGAAAGTGATTTAAAAAATGACTTTAATTATGGTTTTACTTATTTAAATGAAGATATAGTAAAAAAATATAAAAACAAAAATAGAAACCTACTTGATACTGTAAAACACGCACCTGAGCTTATCACAAATACTAGAGAAGATTACAATATAGATAACTCAACTGCTACCTTTGCGATTAAAACCGTTAAGAATTGTAAGCAAGATATTTTATATGAAATTGATGTAAAAAGAATACAAATCAATGGAACTCAAACTTTCACAATCTATGATGTATATCAAGGAGAAGATGCTAGTATTTGTAAAAACGATCCTAAATGGTATGATTATTTTAAAAATAACAAAACCTGCACAGGCGATACAAACTGGGACAAAGTATCAGCACCAACAACCCCTGAGTCAAAAACAAAAGATTATACTCATAAACCAAGTCTTCCTTTTAAATTCTTTGCAATTCAAAAAGGAAATCCTAATGGAGTTGATTGTTTAGAAAATCAAAAAGCTGATATAACAAGTGCATTTATTTCTAAAGAAAATAGTTTTATCAATGATAAAATAACTTTTGAAGAACCAAAAAATGCTAATACAATTTATGCTTATATGAATAATGAAGATGTGTATTTAAAGCTTGATTTTAATAAAATATCAGGAAATGCTTATAAGTCTAAAAAAGATCCTTTTGTAGCAATTAATAATGCTTTAATTTCTTTAGATATAGGAAATAGAAATGATTTTTCATACTATATTCAATATAATTGCGATAATTTTAACGATAGCAATTGTAGATATAAAAAAATGACTAAACAAACATCATTAAGCCAGATAAATAACGGCTATTTAACTTACAAAGATTTATGCACCGAGCTAAAGAACAAAGGGCTTTCAACTTGCGACCCAAACGAAACTAGTAGGCAAAATGAAGTATTTTTTAAGTTTAATAACGCTCTTATTAATTTTGATAAAATAAACGCAGCTTCTAAAGATAAATCAAGAAGAGAATTTAAACTTAGATTTTATTCTTCACAAGGCAGCATAAATAACATAGGAACTGAATTAACTCATAGACCTATTATAGTAAGACCTGAATATTTTGAAAGCTATCAAAAAGCTTGCGATGTATTCTCTACTAATAATTGCGATTTTAATATACATGTAACAACTGATGAATTATTAGATAATTCTTCTTTATATATAAGTGAGTATAAATTTAAGGTTGATTATGGACATGGATATAGTTTTGATTTGCCATTAGATGATAGAAAGGTAAGCTTTTCAAATCCATTGATATTGAAAAATGGTGATAATATCACAAGAGCTCAAGCGATAATTCCTTTTGATACAGGTAATATTGGCTATATTATTTTTAAAGATGAGCATATAAAACACTTAGTAGAAAGCAAAGGCTATAAAGCAAGTGATATTTGTAGAGATACTACCTACCTTAGCAAAAACGAAGCAAACAAAAGAGTAGCAGGTATGATAGCTTGTCAAACTCCTATGAAAGATGAAATCAAAGTTATTCCAACAGGCGTAAATACTAAAATAATATTAAAAGATAATATTGACAAAGACGGAAGACAATCAGCAGTAATTACAAGCAATAAAACTAGCTCTGATTTTGCTTATAGTTTGTATCCTAAGTTAAACTCAAGTGCTAATAATCATCAAGTAGCAAAATATTATGATAATGATTTAAGTATTGAAATAAATCCTACTTTTGATGATGCAAGTATTGATATGAATGATTTTAATACTACGCTAAATACGCCTAGTTATAATAGAATAAGCAATGCAAACATTGTAAAAGATACAAATAAAATTATTGTAAATATCAATAAAAACGAGCTAAATTCTGCATTTAAGATTGTTTTAGATAGATCTAAAAACTATTTAGATGCAAATTCTAATGCAACTACTAAGGATTTAATCAGTAAAGAAGCTATAAGAAATTATGAAAAATTAAATATCGTTGGAGTTAATAACAATAAGCTAACTTATTCAAGCATAAGTCAAGCTAGCAAAAATAGCAAAATTGCTGAGAGTGAAGAAAATATGTATGAAATACCTATTAAATTAACTTACACTAAATTAAATCCTATGTTTACTCTAAAAGAAATTGAAATAAAATCAAACAATAAGAGTGTAGCTAATCTAGGAACTTCTAGCCTAGGATATGATAAAAAAGGAATTAACTTTGTATATGCAAATCCTATTTTTAAAGATATTAAAGTAGAAGGCTCAAGCAGCGCAATACTTACAAAAGAACATGTAAGATTACATTATTTAAACAAAGGCAATAATTATGATGAGTTTAATTATGTAAATACTATGGATTTTTCAAGTAAAAATTGTCATATTAAACCATGCTATGTAGAAGGAAGTAGCAAAACAATTCCTGGCTTAGATGCTAATAATTTAATAAGCGATTATAATTTCTTAATTCAAAATCAAGCAGATGGAACTGTAAAAGTATCTTTAGACAAAAACATTCAGTATGTAAAAGATACTATTAGATGTATAGGCGGAGAATATAATTGCAATAGCACTTTTACTATTGAGTTTGTAAAATAAGGAGCTAAAAGCTCTTTATTTTGCTACAATATTTATTAATTACACAAGTTCAAGGACTTCCTATGAATAGCTATTTTAGTGATTTAAAGCAAGAGTTTTTAGGCTATAACAAAACAAAATTTTTTCAAGATTTAATGGCAGGCGCAACCGTTGCAGCAGTTGCCTTGCCACTCGCACTAGCTTTTGGGGTTAGTAGTGGAGCAAGTGCTGCATCAGGACTAATTACTGCTATTATTGCTGGATTTGTTATATCGTTATTTGGTGGTGCGTTTTATCAAATCTCAGGGCCAACAGGAGCAATGGCTGCGATTTTAATTAGCATATCAACTCAATATGGACTAAACGGAGTGTTTATTGCTACTATGATTGCAGGAATGTTTTTAATAATTGCAGGTTTATTTCACTTTGGGCGTGTGATTGCATTTATTCCTATGCCTGTTATTACGGGTTTTACTTCAGGAATTGCTGTTGTTATTGCCTTGGGTCAAATTGATAATTTTTTGGGCGTTAAATCAAGTGGCACAACAACATTAGAAAGAGTTATAAACTATTTTAATAGCGATTTTAGTCCTAATATAATTTCAATTTGCTTGTGTATTTTTGTGGTTTTATTTATGATATTTTATCCTAAAAAATATCAAAAATACGCCCCTGCATCATTAATTGCAATAATTTTAGCAACAATTATAAGCGTTATTTTTTCGCTTGATATAGAGCGTATAGGAAGTATTCCTACAAATATATTTTTAGAAAATAGATTTAGCTTTAGTGATTTTGATATTTTGCATATTAAAGGACTTATAACTCCTGCAATTAGTATTGCTTTGCTTGGTATGATTGAAAGCTTATTGTGTGGTGCAAGTGGTGGTAGAATGGTTGGAATTAGGCTTAAATGCGATAGAGAATTAATAGCTCAAGGTTTAGGCAATTTAATAGTGCCTTTTTGCGGTGGCGTTCCTGCAACTGCTGCAATAGCTAGAACAAGTGTGGCTATTAAATCGGGTGCAGTTACAAGGCTTACAGGTATGTTTCATGCAATAATTCTACTAATTTCTATGCTAGTTTTAGCTCCTATTATGAGTAAAATTCCGCTAAGTGCATTAGCTGGTGTTTTGTTTATCACTGCTTTTAGAATGAATGAGTGGCATACTATTAGGTATTTTTTTAAAAAAAGATTTACAAGTGCTTTAATGCAATTTTTTGTAACTATGTTTGCTACGATTGTATTTGATTTAACAATAGCGATTTTAATAGGTGTGATTTTATCATTAATGCTTTTAGTAGTGCAGATTTCAAACCTTAGAATTAGATATGATTATTTTGATAGCGAGAAATTCACCGATTTAAACTCGCCATTTCCTAAGCGTATAAAACAAGCTGAAGTAATTTATATAATGGGTGCAATAATCTTTGCAAATACAGAAAAGATTTTAGAGCTTACAAGTAGATTAAACTATAAAACGGCTATTATTTTTTCAATGCGTGGAACATCTTATATGGATATTTCAGGAGCTAGCGCGTTCTTAGAAGTTATACAAACAATTCAAAAAAGAAAAATCCCAGTATTCATAGCAGGGGTTTCGCCTGATGTTAAAGAGATTATGAAAAGAAGCGGAATTGTTGATGCAGTAGGCGAAGAGAACTTCTACTGGAGCGTTGAGATGACTATTAAATAAAATTAGGACTTAGGTTCTAATTTTATTAAAGAATTTGAAATAGGAATTAAAACAATATTGAGAGCTTATAAAACAAAAAAATCTAACTAAACTTGTATTATTTTTAAATGATTAGTTTTAAATAAGTCTTACGAGTGCTTTAGCTACAAGCTAAATTTCCTATTTCAAATTCTTTTTGTTTTCTAGCTCTAGTAATTATGTTTGAAATAACTTATTTAAAATTTCAAAGAATTTGAAATAGGAATTAAAACAATATTGAGAGCTTATAAAAACTAAAAGTTCTAATTAAATTTATATAATTTAAATTAAAAGCAATTTCCAAACTTCTTAAGAATAATCCAACAGGTATAAAAATAAATTTTAAAGCAAATTCCTATTTCAAATTCTTTTATTTTTAATACTTTTATATTTCTTCTTTTCTAGCTATTGTAAAGTTTGTTCCAAACCTATAATAATCAATAATTTTTGCTTAAACTTTTAAAGAATTTGAATTAGGAATTTGAAAATATTTTTAAATTCTACACTAATTAAAAGTTTAATTTTAGTTTCATAATAATTTTTGTTTTACAAACAACCTAAGTAAAATTCAAACTAAAATTACATTTAGCTTTAAATACCTAAATTAAAAAACTAATTAAAACTTCACCTCTCATTATTTTTAAATTGATTAGCTTTAAAGTATTCTTACGAATGCTTTAGCTACAAGCTAAATTCCTATTTCAAATTCTTTTATTTTTAATACTTTTATATTTATTCTTTTATAACTCTTGTATAGTTTATTCCTAGTATATAATGATTATCAATAATTTTATTCAAAATTTCAAAGAATTTAAATTAAGAATTTAAAAACAATATTTAGAGCTTATAAAACAAAAAACTAAGCAAATACACTCGCATTATTGTTTAAAAATTAATCATTTTGATTAGTTTTAAATAGTCTTATTAGTGCTAAAAATAAAGTTAAAAGCTAATTCCTATTTCAAATTCTTTAAAAGTTTAAACAAAAACTATTGATAATCATTATAAGCTCGGAATAAACCACTCCAACCACTCCAACCACTCCAACCACTCCAACCACTCCAACCACTCCAACCACTCCAACCACTCCAACCACTCCAACCACTCCAACCACTCCAACCACTCCAACCTAGCCTTAAGTAAGAAAGTGTTAGAGTTAAAAATCATAAATATAAAAGCATTAAAAGCCTATGTTTAATTATTAAAAATAAAAAAATTATGAAATTAGAATTTGATTTTTAATTTATGTAAGGTCTAAATATTGTTTTAAATTCCTAATTCAAATTCTTTTATTTTTAAGCTTTAAACTCTTGCTTGGAGTGGTTTAAATAACCTATTTATATTGCTTAGAGTTTTTTGGGTTTGGAAGATTTAGTAGAGTTTGGTTGGGTTGTTCCTAGAATATAATAATTATCAATAATTTTGCTTAAATTTTTAAAGAATTTAAAATAGGAATTTCAAACTCAATTTATTTTGGGTTTTAAAGAAATAAAAAAAGAATTTGAATTAGTAAATTCCTAATTCAAATTCCAAGATTTTAAGCCTTAAATTCATTAAGCTTTTTATTTAGCTTTTCGGTCATATCACTTAAATGTGTTGCAGCACCTGAAATCTCTTCAACACTTCTTAAGTTCTCGTTAGCTGATTGATTTATCAAATCAACGCTTGAAATAATTTTGTTTATCTCTTCTGTGCCATCTATATAATTTTGCACTATTAATTCACTATCAGAAATAACACTTCTCATAACATCACTCATATCATTCATTTTATCTTGCGAAGTTCTTGCTATTTCTGTTAAGCCTTGCATTTGCTTAGAATTGTTATTCATTTGTTCGCTTGCATCTTTTATCTCTTGAACTATAACGCTTATTGTTGCATTTATCTCACTTAAACTTCTTTGCGTTCTTTCAGCAAGATTTCTAACCTCATCAGCAACTACGGCAAATCCACGCCCATGCTCACCTGCACGAGCTGCTTCAATCGCTGCATTTAAAGCTAAAAGATTTGTTTGGTCTGCAATATCGTTTATGATTTCTAAAATACTTTTTACATTATCAGCTTCTTTGCTTAGATTATTCATTCTATGAGCAAGTTCATCTTCAACCGATGAAGATAAATCAATGCTTTTTCCAAGCTCTTCAATATTCTTTCTCATATCTTCAATTAAGCTTGTAGCATTTGTTAGCTCACTTTTGCCTCTATTTGCTTGCTCTATGCCTTGCTCTAATTGTTTTTTAAAGCTTTCTCCTTTTTTAACAACGCCCATTACAACTTCTGAGCCCTCTTCTGCTCTTTTGCCTGTTTGCATACTTGTAAAGCCTAATTCGTTTGAAATTGATGCGTTTTCGTTTGAGATTTCTTTTGCTTGAATTATTAATTCTCTAACTTTATCTATAAATAGATTTATAGCCTTACTAGCTTGTGCTATTTCATCATTGCCTTTTTCTTCTAGCTTTTTGGTTAAATCGCCATCACCTACGCTTAATTCTTTTGATTTATCGGTAAGTAATTTTAATGGTAAGCTTACATATTTATAGATTACAAAAGTAATAATAGTTAATATTATGATAGATAAAATCACGCTAAAACCTATGGTTTTCATACTTGTATTAGAAATGATTTCATCCATTGCTCTATCTATTTCTTTAATATCTTCTTCAGCTTGGTCTAAATCAACAACACTAACATAAATAAAATCTATATGCGGATCTTTTTTAGAATAAGTTACGATGTGCCTTATTTTATTACTTACTTCATCTTTAAATGCAAATTGAGTAAATCCACCGTTTTTTGCATTATTTATGATTTCTTGTAAATAATACTTGCCATCAACATCTTTATCATAAAAATAATTTTTGCCTACTTTTTCCTTATGATAATGTGATATAAAATCGCCTTTTGAGTTTGTGATTAGAAAATTAACTGTCTTGTTTTGTAAGTCAATATTTGATAAAAATATCTTCATACTTCTTTCGTATTCATTAATATCATAGCCATCTTTTGCAAAATCTGTATAAATTTCGCTTGACATAGATATGGTAAGACTTACAGCAGAAATAGCAGTTTTTTTCGCATCTTCTAGTGATATTTTATTTAAACTTTCGTTTGAAAAGGTATTGATTTTTTCCATTGAATTTAAGTTCAAAACAATAATGCTAGAACATAAAAGCACTAAGCCAACTAAAACAGATAAAATAATTCTTGTAGTAATCTTCATTTTCCCTCCGAGATAATACCCCCCCCCATTGAACTAGTATTATTGAAGCAAGAGAGTTAAAATAAAGTTCAATACTAACTAAATAAACTTTAATAAGTCTTAATTATTAATTAAAATAATTTTTAAAAAATTTAAAATATATAATATTTTTATAATTAAAATCTCTAAAATTATTAATATATAGCTAAATTAGGATTTTGATATGTAGTATTAAAAAAATTAAATTGATAAAGAATTTGAATTCGGAAATTAAAATATTTTATGACTTGAAACTTTTGTATTATGAATTATTTTAAATTACTTTTATGGGTTTTTATTACTTGATTTTATAATGTTTGTAGACTTTGCTTGTGTAGAAAATAGGTATTTATTATCATCAAGCATAAAGATTAAAAACATTTATGTTTCTTATAAGAGTTAAATATTTTATGTATTTATAATCATTATCATTACTACAAGTAACCCAAGTAACCCAAGTAACCCAAGTAACCCAAGTAACCCAAGTAACCCAAGTAACCCAAGTAACCCAAGTAACCCAAGTAACCCAAGTAACCCAAGTAACCCAAGTAACCCAAGTAACCCAAGTAACCCAAGTAACCCAAGTAACCCAAGTGAGTAAAGTAAGTAAAGTGAGCCCAAAGAGCCGAAAGTAACTTCAGTAATTTAAATTGCTAAAACACAATAGCAAATAAAATAGCTAAATTATTTGCCTTAAAAACTTCTAACTTTATTTAAAATATATTCGGCAAATTCATCACTATCATTAGGGCATTTGCATACAGCATATTCGCCCTTATATTGATGTCTATATTCTATATCAAGCTCAAGCACGGTTTCAGAGCAATCAATACAAAACGATAAAGGAAATATCAAAACACTTTTATTATCTAGCGTGTTTAATTCATCGCTTAAAGCAGGTTCAAGCCATTTTACAGGGCCTAATTTTGATTGATATGCAAGTCTAATTTCTTCAAATTTATCTTTAAAATGATTTTTTAAAATCTCAAAGTGAGCCTTAATATGCTCTTCATATAAATCGCCATTTTTAATAGTCTTTATAGGTAAAGAATGTGCTGAAATTATCAAAATATCTGCTTGTTTTTGCTTATTAATTTCATTTATTAAAATATCATTATAAGCTTTATCTTCATAAAAATACTCAACTTCTTTTACCTTATTTTTTAGTTTAAAATGTTTATAAAAATCTTGCAAAGAAGAAGTTGTAGTGGTTATAGAATGATGTGGGTATAAAGGAAATAATATAATATCATCATCTTCTTTAAAATCATATTTTGCTAAAACTTCACTTGCAAAAGGAGGAACATAAGTAGAAATAAAATCAAATTTAAATTCGTTTTGCATTGTGTTTAATTTATCACAAAGAGATTTTTGGATTTGAGTAAGCGGACTTTTTTCGCCGATTTTTTTATAATTTTCTTTCATTTGCTTTATACGAGATTTTCTTATCATAAAAGCAACAAAACTTCTAAGTAATTTTGATTTGATACCTAAAATATTTGGGTCGTTAAACATATTTTTTAAAAATACATCACACTCACTAAGCTGATTTACTCCACCCATATTAAGCAAAAATACATATTTCATTATTAATTCCTAATTTTATTCAAGCTAATTTGCTTGAATAAAATCATTTATCTTCGCTATAAGAACCTAGCTTTAAGATTTTTTGCATTCTTTTTGCAACTAACTCATCTACATTTAATAGCTTTAGCTCTTCAATTTTTTCTAAGATATAGTTTTGAATATTATTTGCTGTTTGTTCTTTATTTCTATGAGCAATTCCTTCTTCAATAATATCATCAATCAAGCCTTGCTCTAATAAATCATCTGCACTAATTTTCATAGCTTTTGTTGCAGCTTCACTTTTGCTTGGGTCATTCCATAAAATAGCTGCGCAACCTTCAGGAGAAATTACTGAAAATACTGAGTTTTTAAGCATTGCAAGTTTATCAGCAACACCTAAAGCTAAAGCTCCGCCACTTCCACCTTCTCCTATAACTATTGAAATTATTATAGTTTTTAATGCACTTAATTCATAAAGATTTGTAGCAATTGCTTCGCTTTGTCCTCTTTCTTCAGCACCTACACCAGGATATGCACCTGGAGTATCTACTAAAAATACGATAGGAATTCTAAATTTCTCAGCCATTCTAGCAAATCTTAAAACCTTACGATATCCTTCAGGATGTGGCATACCAAAGTTTCTGTGAAGTTTATACTTAGTTCCACGACCTTTTTGCTCTCCGATAAGCATTACTTTTTGCTCTCCGATATATCCTGCATAACAAACTATCGCAGGATCATCTCTAAAAGCTCTATCTCCATGCAATTCATGAGCATTTTTTAATAAAATTCTAACATAATCAAGAGAATAAGGGCGATCTGGATGTCTAGCTAATTGTAATTTCTGAAAATCACTTAAATTCTTATAAGTTTTAGTTAATTCCTTTTCTAAATTCTTTTTAAGAATTTTAACTGCCTCTATATCGCCTTTTATATTAGCATTTACTATATCTTCATCAAGTTGCTGAATGTTTTTTTCAAAATCTAAATAAGCTGCCATTTTTATTAATCCAATTTTCTAAAAATTACCGATGCATTTGTTCCACCAAAACCAAATGAGTTGCTCATTGCAGTTTTAATCTCACATTTTCTAGCTACATTTGGAACATAGTCTAAATCGCAATCAGGGTCAGGATTTTTGTAATTAATTGTTGGAGGAATTATTCCATCTCTCATAGCCATTAGACAAATTACTGCTTCAATTGCACCAGCTGCACCTAAACAATGTCCTGTTTGTCCTTTGGTTGAACTTACTAAAGGCATATCATCTTTAAATAGTTCTTTCATAGCTGCTGTTTCATTTTTATCATTTGCAGGAGTTGAAGTTCCGTGAGCGTTGATATAATCAATTTTAATTTTATCTTTTCCGCACTCAAAACCTTTTGCCATACACAATGCTTTTTTCATAGCTCTTAATGGACCATCTAATGCTGGTGAAGTTATATGATTTGCGTCTGCACTCTCACCAAATCCTATAAGCTCAGCGTAAATTGTAGCACCTCTTTTGATAGCATCTTCATACTCTTCTAAAACTAAAGCAGCTGCGCCTTCTCCCATAACAAAGCCATCTCTACTAGCATCAAATGGACTACTTGCACTCTCTGGTGTATCATTTTTAGTTGATAATGCTTTCATAGAAGCAAAACCACCAATTCCAACTGGACAAATAGCTGATTCTGCACCAATTACTAGCATTTTTTTAGCTTGGTTGCAAACGATTGTCTTATAAGCCTCTCCTAAAGCATGAGTTCCTGCAGCACATGCAGTTACACAAGATAAATTAGGACCTTTTAATTTATACTCAATAGACGCCATTCCCCCTAGCATATTCACTAGAGCTGAAGGTATGAAAAAAGGCGAAATTCTGCTTGCGCCCTTTTGCAAACATACATTAGAATTCTTCTCAATATTAGGTAATCCACCAATACCTGCAGCACTAACTACTCCAAATTCATCTAAGTCAATATCATTTATAACGCCATCAACCATATTAAATTTAGCATCATTTATAGCTTCTTTTGCTGCGTGCAGACCTAATTGTATAAATCTATCAGCTTTTTTTACATCTTTTGCATTTAAAACTGTTAAAGGATCAAATCCTTTTACTTCTGCGGCAATTTTTACACTAGAATCGCTAGTATCAAAAAGAGTAATTTCTCCAACACCGCTTTTTCCATCACAAATCGCCTTAAACGAACTTTCTTTATCAAGCCCAAGGGCATTTATCATACCAATGCCAGTTACAACTACTCTTCTCAATTTAAATCCTTATTGTTTTTTTGCTTCAATATATTTTACGATATCATCAACTGTTGCGATTTTTTGACCATCTTCATCAGGAATTGAAATATCAAATTTCTCTTCTAAAGCCATAATTAATTCAACTACGTCAAGTGAATCAGCACCTAAATCTTCAATAATTTTTGCATCAGGTGTAATGCTAGCTTCATCAGCTCCTAACTCTTCTACGATAACTTTTTTAACATCTTCAAAAATAGACATTGTTTTCTCCTAAAATAAAATTAAACAAGTATTCTTACAAAAAAGTGTAAATAAATTACACATACATTCCGCCATTAACCTTTAAAATCTCGCCTGTTATATAGCTTGAATAATCACTTAATAAAAACGCTACTGCATTTGCAACTTCGCTAGGTTTTCCAAATCTTGCAAGTGGAATTGCCTTATAATAAGTTTGTTTTATTTCATCACTTAATACATCGGTCATATCGCTTTCAATAAAGCCTGGAGTAATTGCGTTAAAGCGAATATTTCTACTAGCACATTCTTTTGCATAAGATTTTGTCATAGCAATAACGCCACCTTTACTAGCTGAGTAATTTACTTGACCTGCATTACCCATTTCGCCAACAACTGAGCTAATATTTACAACCGAACCAAAGCGTTTTTTACTCATTACTTTAAACGCTTCTTTACAACCTATAAAAGTTGAGTTTAAATTAGCTTTAATAACATCGTTAAAGTCTTCTTCACTCATTCTTAATACTAATTTATCTTTAGTAATTCCTGCATTATTTACTAAATAGCTTAATTCTCCATCACAATCAACAATTGTTTTTATAGCATCGCTAAATGCAGCATCATCACTTGCATCAAAACAAATAATCGCAGCCTTACCGCCGTTTTGTTCAATTTCCGATTTTAAATTCTCTGCAAGTTCTGGTTTTGAGCGATAGTTAATCCATACTTTTAGACCAAAACCAGCTAAAACTCTAGCAATTTCAGCACCAATTCCTTTTGATGCACCTGTAATTAATACGTTTTTTCCACTAAATTGCATATTTTCTCCTAATCTTTAATAATAATTTCTGAATGATTTTTTTCTAAAAAATTATCTTCATAATCTTTTAAATCTTTTTGAAAATTCTTTGATTTTCTAATGACTAGAGCATAATACAATATTAAAGAAAACAAAATAATTAAAGCACAAATCATATAAATGTTTGAATGTCCGTATTTTGGCTCAATTAATCCTAATAAATAAGGACTTACTCCCATACCAACATCTAAGGCTATAAAAAATGTTGAATTAGCAAGACCCATTTTATCTTTATGTGCTAATTTTATTGCAAGTGATTGAAGGCTTGAAGTTGCATTTCCATATCCTAAAGCACAAAAAATAGCTGATAAATACATCATAAAAGGATTATTAACATAAGCTAATATCGCAAAACTTGCAACGAAAAACAATAAAGATGGAACTATTACATAATTTGCACCGATTTTATCAAATACTTTTCCTGAAATTGGTCTTGAAAAAACCGAAACACAAGCATAAATGATAAAAAATACCGAACCAGCCTTGATTAAGTCAAGCTCTTTTGAATATGAACTTATAAAAGCTAATATCGCACCATAAGTAAAACCTAAGCAAAACACAACATAAGCTACACCTAAAACTGATTTTTCAATATAATTAAATATAGAAAAAGATTTTTTAACATTATGAATATTATGCTTTTTAAAACGCTTTACCTTTATTAATATACTTGAAATTAAGGCTAAAAATATAGTAGATAAAGATATAATAAAACATAAATCAAACTTATTTAAACCAACCAAATAAACAGCTAAAAACGGACCTATTGCTGAGCTTAATACCACGCTAATTGCATAATAACCTATCCCTACTCCTCTTTTGTTGCTAGGCACAAGTCTTGCAACTGCAGCTCCACAAGCACAAGAGCAAATCCCATAAAAAATCCCTGCAAAAAATCTAGCTACTATTAATTCAATATTAGTTGATAAAAACAAATAATATAAATTAGGTATAAAATAAAGTAATGTGCTTATAATCATAACTTTTTTTATGTTTATATTATCAATAATTGAGCCAAAATAAAGCCTTGAAAGTAAAGCTCCTATTACAAAAATACCATTTGCAAGTCCTGCCATTGAAGTGCTAGAATTAAGAACACTTTTAGCAAAATCAGTGCTTGCAACGGTGCTTATGTAAAATACTAAACAAATTACAAAATTGATAATAAAAACACAAATAAAGTTCTTATTCCAAATATTATACTTTTTGGATAATCCCATGAAAACTCCTTATAATTTTTTATTGATTTTATCAAGTATATTTATAAACATTCCAAATTCAGCATAATCTAAATCCATGCTAACTTGCTTTTCGTATTCACTTATTAATAAATGTGCATCAAAATATAATTCTTTGCCTTTTAAACTAAGTGAAATTATCTTTTCTCTTTTATCGCTTGAGCTTGAATACTCAATATATTCAAGGTTTTCAAGTTTTTTGCAAACTCTTGAAACAAGCGCTTTATCCATTTGATAAAACTCACAAATTTCACTAAGACTTGCACTCTTAGTAGAACTAAGATAAGCAAATACTCTCCAATCAGTTGCATTTACATTAAATGGCTTTAAAATTTCATTTAATTTACTTACTATTTTTCTGTTTGCATAAGTGATTTTTTTAAAAAACATAAATATTCCTAATAGTTGATAAAGTCAATTAAGTGAGATTTTATATTTTCTTTTTTAATTTGTCAATACAATTAGCTTTAATTTGCTAAGCTTAAAATAAAAAAGGAAGTAAAATGATTATATTTTTTGATTTAGACGGAACTTTGATTGACTCAACCCAACCTATTATCACAAGTCTTAGAAAGGCTTTAGAAAGCTATGATTTTAAATTAAGCGATGAGTATATTAAGTCTTTAATAGGAATGTCTACTGAAGGAATGTTTGAAACAATTGGAGTTTCAAAAGATAAGGTGGCTGATATTGTTAAATTATATAGACAAAATTATAAGCTTTATTATAAAGATGGAACAAGTCTTTTAGAAGGTGCAAAAGAAGCCGTAAAACTAGCTAGCAAACACGCAAAAGTAGGATTGGTTACTACAAAATCTGTTTATTTTGCTAAAGAAATTTTAAAAGATTTTGATATATTTGATGATTTTAGCGTTGTTGTAGGCGGAGATGAAGTTAAATATTGTAAGCCAAATCCTGAGCCAATATATAAAGCTCTTAGTCGTTTAAAAGGCTCTGAAATGCTTGAAATTAGTGAGCTTAAAAAAGAATTTGATTTTAGTAAAATCTATATGATAGGAGATACACTAAATGATACTGAAGCTGCTAAGGCTGCTGGGGTGAATGCTTATGTGACTTTATTTGAATATACGGATATGAATACACTTAAACAAAGCTGCGATAAGATATTTAAAACTCCACTTGAATGCGTTCAAGATATTTTAAAATAATCCTAATTCCTAATTCAAATTCCAAGATTTTTTTAAAGAATTTGAATTAGGAAAATACTTTATAAAATTTGCCTTTAATTATGTATATCAAAAATATCAAGCAAGGTTGTTGTAACTTCTTCTATACTTTTATTTGTGATATTTAAAAAAGGAATATTGTTTATTCTCATTAAAAATTCTGCATTTTTTACTTCATTTTTACAATTAATCAAACTTGAATAATTTGAATTAGGCATTCTTTCGTTTCTAATCTCACTTAAGCGATAAGCATCAATACTAAGCCCAAATAATTTATGCTTATAAGGAAGCAAAGCACTAGGCAAAGCACAAGCCTTAAAATCATCAGGAGTTAATGGATAATTTGCAACCTTAATTCCATATTGCATAGCAAGATAAAGGCTAGTTGGCGTTTTTGCCGACCTTGAAACACCTATTAAAATAATTTGAGCATTATCTAAGGCATATACAAATTGTCCATCATCATGCTCAAGAGTAAAATTAATAGCTTCAATTCTATTTTGATAGTTTTTATTACTTGAATGCGATAAGCCATATCTAATGCTAGGTTTTACATTTAATTTATTTGAAATTAAGCTAACAAAAGGCTCTAATAAATCTATAAAAACACAATTTGAGTTTTTAATATGTTTTGCGATATTTTCATTTATTAAAGTGCTAAATGCCAAAGGAATATCATTAATTGCTAATTCATTTATTTTTTCGGCTACTTTTAAAGCTTTTTCTTCTGTATTAATAAAAGGCTCTCTAATCTGAACGAATTCGTATTCTTCTTCAAATTGTGCTAAAACCGAATGCGCAAAAGTCTCAGCCGTAATTCCAGTGCCATCACTTATAAAAAATACAATTTTCTTTTTTATCATTAGCTTATCCTTACTTGTTAAAATAAAATGATTTTAACAAAAAGGAGTGTGGTTATGGAATATGTTATAGCTTTTTCTAAGCTTAGAATGAGTGATGTAGAAATTGTTGGCGGCAAAAATGCTAGCTTAGGAGAAATGATTTCAAATCTTAGCGGAAGTGGTGTTCGTGTGCCTGATGGCTTTGCAACTACTGCTAAAGCTTTTAAAGATTTTTTAGCTTATAATAATTTAGATGAGATTATTAATAATGAGCTTAAAAGCTTAAATCCTGATGATTTAAATGCCCTTGCAAAAAGTGGGGAAAAGATTAGAAATTTAATAACTAAAGCTAATTTTCAACCTTTATTTTTAGAACAAATCAAAAAGTTTTATAAAGAATTAGATAGCGATGGTTTAGGAACTTTTGCCGTTCGCTCATCTGCTACGGCTGAAGATTTGCCTGATGCTTCTTTTGCAGGACAACAAGAAACATTTTTAAATGTAAGCGGAATTGACGATGTATTAGACAAAATCCGTTTGGTTTTTGCATCACTTTATAATGATAGAGCGATTTCTTATAGAGTTCATAAAGGCTTTTCTCATTTTGATGTGGCATTAAGTGCGGGTATTCAAAGAATGGTAAGAAGCGATAAGGGTAGCTCTGGTGTTATGTTTAGCTTAGATACTGAGAGTGGATTTAGTGATGTTGTATTTATAACTTCATCGTATGGTCTTGGCGAATGTGTAGTGCAAGGTGCTGTAAATCCTGATGAATTTTATGTATCAAAAACTTGCCTAAAAATGGGTCACAAAGCAATAATTTCAAAAAAAATCGGCTCAAAACTTATAAAAATGGAGTTTAAAGAAGAAAGAAAATTAGGCGAAAACGCTGTAAAAGTCGTAGATGTTGAAAAACACTTACAAGATAGATTTAGCCTAAACGATGAGCAAATAAACGAACTTGCAAAATACGCTCTAATAATAGAAGAACATTATAAAAGACCTATGGATATTGAATGGGGGCTTGACGCTTTAGATAATAAAATCTATATTTTACAAGCAAGACCTGAAACAGTGCAATCACAAAAGAAAAAAGATGTAAGTTATGAGCTAAAAGAAGAATCAAAAGTATTAATAACAGGTAGAGCAATAGGTCAAAAAGTAAGTGTTGGAGTAGTTAAGGTAATAAATGATATAAGCGAGATTAATCTAGTAAATGATGGAGATGTAATAGTAACTGATATGACTGATCCAAACTGGGAACCTGTAATGAAAAAGGCTGCAGCTATTGTTACAAATAGAGGTGGTAGGACTTGTCATGCGGCAATTATTGCAAGAGAATTAGGAATTGGTGCAGTTGTTGGCACTGGCAATGCTACAAGCGTATTAAAAAATGGTGAAATTGTAAGTGTAAGTTGCGTGCATGGAGATGAAGGTAGGATTTATGAAGGCGCTTTAAAATACGAAATAAAAGAGCAAGAAGAAATTGAAGTTAAAAATTGTGATGTAAAAATTATGATGAATATAGGCAACCCTGCTCTAGCCTTTAAATTCGCTCAAATACCAAATGATGGAGTAGGACTTGCTAGACTTGAGTTTATTATAAATAATCACATAGGAATTCATCCAAATGCTATTTTAGATTATGACAAAATAGATAATGAATTAAGAGCTAAGATTGATAATGCTATGAAAGGTTATTTAAATCCTAAAAGCTTTTTTGTAGAAAAATTAGCTGAAGGTATTGCTACAATTGCAGCTGCTTTTTATCCTAAGCCTGTAATTATTAGATTAAGTGATTTTAAAACTAATGAATATAGAAAATTATTAGGCGGAGAGCTTTACGAAATGCACGAAGAAAATCCTATGCTAGGATTTAGAGGTGCAAGTAGATATTTAGCACCTAATTTTGCTGAATGCTTTAAGCTTGAATGCGAAGCTTTAAAAATCGCAAGAGATGAAATGGGTCTCACAAATATTGAAATTATGGTGCCATTTGTAAGAACTCTTTCTCAAGCAAACTCAGTTATCAATCTCTTAGCAAAAAACGGCTTAAAGCGTGGAGAAAAAGGCTTAAGAGTTATTATGATGTGCGAAGTTCCATCTAATGCTATTTTATGCGATGAGTTTTTAGAATTCTTTGATGGCTTTAGCATAGGAAGCAATGATTTAACCCAGCTTACTTTAGGGCTTGATAGAGATAGTGGAATGGATATTTTAGTAGCTGACTTTGATGAAAGAGATGAAGCTGTTTTATTTATGATAGAAAGAGCAATTAATGCATGCAAAAAAGCAGGTAAATATGTAGGCATTTGCGGACAAGGTCCAAGCGATCATATAGATTTAGCAATTTGGCTAAAGCAAAAAGGAATAAGCTCAATGTCACTTAATCCTGATAGTGTGATTTCTACATATAAACGCTTAATGAGTATGTAAAAAGAATTTGAATTAGGTTAAATTCCTAATTCAAATTCCACAATTTTTTAAAAAATTACGAAATAGGAATTACAAAAAATAAAGAAAATTACCTTTAAAACTCATTTAGCTTTTTTGTAAATGACATAAAACAAAAAGATTATTAGGCAAAATTTCGCTTAAGTATCGTTAGAAAAGTTTAAAAAGAGATATGTAAAAACTATCGTAAAGTTTGTCCCTACTTTTTTTAAAAAAGCTTTTTTAAAATATGAAATTCCTATTTCAAATTCCTTTAAAGTTATTTAGAAATTACATTAAAAATTAAAAGAATTACGAAATAAGAAATTAAATTCCTAATCAAACTATGATTTTTTTAATATTTGGATTTAATCTAACTAAGGCTTCATAAGGATTTGTATTAAAATAATTTGCATATTTTAAAGCATCATCAAATACACAAACTTCATCTTCTAAATCATAAGTGCTAAAGCTATCCATTGAGATTTTGCCTAATATCTTGCTTTTATCATCAGCTAAATAAACTTCGCCTTCGCCTTTATAATAAAGCAAACCATCAGCATAACCTAAATCATAATTAGCAGCCACAAATTCATCATCACTAACAAAAACCTCATCATATCCTATGCTATCATTTTTATGGATTTTTCTTGAGCTGATTTTTTCTGCCCAAAGGCTTAAAACAGGTTTTAAATTAGCCTTAACATCACAATAACCAAATTGAGCTAAGCCAACACGAGCAGCACCATCAATGTCATTTTCGCCTAAAAACAAGGTGCTAGAATTTGCCGAATGAAAAAATAATTCTTCATCATAATTTTGCTCTAAATATTCTTTCATTTTTATATAATTTGGCTTTTGAAATTTTATATTATTTGGGCTTGAATAATGCGTAAATGCTGAAACTAGCTTAAGATTTTTATCTTTAATAAGCTTTAAAACATCTTCAAGATTATGAGTATTTATCCCACTTCTATGCATTCCGCTATCTAATTTTAGGGCTATTTTATCGCCCTTTTTTACATAATTTAAATAATTTATATCATTTATTGCTAATACATAATTATCTTTTGCTTCATAATATTTTGGGATTTGAGAAAGGATTAAAATGTTTTTAAATTTATCTTTGATTTTTTGTGCTTCTTCTTGATTTTTTACTGCTGCATAAGTTACATTAAACTCTAATGCAAAATCGCTAATAATATTTATATCATGCCCGTAAGCATTGTCTTTTAGAATAATTATTAGCTTATTTATATCCTTAACTCTTTTTAAGCATTCGTTTAAATTATAAAAATAATTATCTTTATTTATCTTAATAAAAGCCATTATTGTTCCGTTAAAATTGACATTTTGTTGTTTAGCAATTCAACATATAAAGTTTTTTCTCCGTTAAAATTATATGTTGATGTTGCATAGTTTTCATAAAATGTAATTTTAAATATTTTTCTTTGCTCTAAATTAGGATATGGAGCTATATTTATATCTTTAAACTTTATTGTTTTTTGCTGATTTCTGCTAAAAATAGCTCTTTTTTGCTCTTTGAATTGAGCCATTTTAACTCCATCATATTTAATAAAATCATCATTGTAATAACTTAAATATGTATTAACATCATTATTCGTCCAAGCATTTTTCCAATCAAATAAATCAGCTAAAAGAGTTGCTATTTCATCAGCATTTGTAGTCATTATGCCTTTTTCGTTTATTAAAACATAGGTTTTATTTGTCTTTACGATAGCTTCAAAATCAAGAAGCACATCATTTGTCATAACAACGCAGCCCTTTGTTTTATAAGCATCATATCTTACATCGCCTTCAAGTGGAAAGCCGTGTATCCAAATTCCCGAGCCAGTTTTTTTACGAACTTTATCATATAAATTTGGATAATTTAAAACAAAAGCCCAAGGTCCATAATAAGTATCAGGTGGAACCATTTTGTTTAATACTTCATAAAAACCTATCGGAGTTTTTAAATCTCCTTCTTTATTTTTATTGCCCATTAAGCCTGTTATTACGCTTTGCTCAAATTTTGGGGTTAGTTTATTGTTTTTTTGCTCAAATAAAACTAATTTTTGCTTATCTTTATCTACAACTACTATCATAGAATCATTACTATAATAGCCATATTTTAAATCTAATCCTTGTAATTGTGTTTTCCAAAAACTTGCATCAGCTAAACTAGCTTCTAATTTTGCTTCAACTGCTTTGATTCCATCTTTTAAATAAAGTTGCAATAAGTTATCGGCATATAAAGATATTGATAATAATAAAATTATGATTTTTTTCACTATTTGCTCCTAATAAAGTTAAGAACTAATTATAAAAATTAATTTTAAAGCTAAGTTAATATTTTGCATTTTCTTTTTTTGATTATAACTTTCAATTAATATAGCTTATTTATAATCTTAAAAAATTTTTAAAAAAGGAAGTTAAAAATGAAGAAGATTTTATTAGCATTAAGCCTTGGCGCAAGTTTATTTGCAGGTAGTATTGAAGTAAATGAACCTTATGTAAAAATCACACCACCAAATGCAAAAAACTCTGCTATTTTTATGAAGATTAAAAACAATTCAAACGAAGATGTAAAATTAATTGATGCAAAATGTGATTTTGCGCAAAGCACAGAAATTCACACCCATATTCACGAAGATGGAATGATGAAGATGATTAGAATACAAGATGCGACAATTCCTGCGAATTCTAGCCTAGAACTTAAACCTAAAAGCTATCATGTAATGCTTATGGGGATTAAAAATAGTGTTAAAGAAGATACAAAACTTAATTTAGAACTAAGCTTTAGCAATGGAGAGAAACTAAAATTAAAAGACATTCCTGCAAAAGCAGTAGTTCCTATGCATCATTAATGAAAAAGATAATTTTAATAGCCTTAGTTTTGCTAGGGCTTTTTTTTCTAATTCCTAATTCAAATTCCAAAAAGCGAGAATTAATAAAAGAGCTAAGCCCATTAGCTTGTGATTTAAACCAAACAGAATGCGTTGTAAATTATAAAGGTAAAGATATTTCATTTAATATTGAGCCAAAACCTTTAAAAGTTTTAGAAGAAAGCAAAATAATCATAAAAAATTTAGATGAGATAAAGGATTTAAACGCAAGGCTTTATGGACTTAATATGTATATGGGCGATATTGTTGGAGAATTTGAAAGAATTGATAATGAATATTTAGCAAATATTGTCTTTAGCACTTGTGCTGAAAATACTATGAGATATAGACTTGAGCTGTTTAGTAAAGATAAAAGCTTAGGTTTGTTTATTGATTTTGATGTTAGGAGATAAGATGAAAAAATTATTAATAGTTTTATTAACTTTATTTTTAAGCGCTTGTTTTAATAACAAATACGACTTTAGCATGAAAGGACCAAATGATAAAACTTATACTTTAAATGATTTTAAAGGCGAAAATTTATTAATATATTTTGGTTACACATTATGTGCTGATGTATGCCCTACTTCTATGGCGATTGCTTCAGAAGCTATTAAACAATTAAATAGAAATGATATAAAAATAATCTTTATTAGTCTTGATGTAAAAAGAGATGAGCCAAATGATGCGAGTGAATTTGTTCAATATTTTTATAAAAACTCAATAGCCTTAGTGCCAAGCGAAGATGAGCTTAAAAAAGTTGCTAAAAACTATGGAGTTAAATACGATTATATTTACCAAGATAGTGCTGCAGAATACACAGTAGCTCATAGTTCAAGTTTTTATATTATTGATAAAAATGGTAAATTTAAAGGAGAAATAAGCAACCTTGCTATGTCTAATGTTAAGAAAAAAATTAACGAATTTTTAGATAATAATTAACCTTTTGCCTTTACAATTCGGATTTTAAATATATAAAGGAGAAAAAATGGCTACTAAAAAAACTAGCGAAAAAGAAACCAAAAAAACAACTAAAACAACTGCAAAAAAAGAAAGCACTAAAAAACCTGCCACTAAAAAAGAAGAGGTAAAAAAAGAAAGTGCAAAAAAAGAAAGCGTAAAAAAACCAGCTGCTAAAAAGCAAGAAAAAGTTGTAGTTGAAGAGGTTGCAAAATCTACTAAAACAAAGGAAACTACATTGTCAAGTGAAGTAAATAAGATTGAAGATTTACAAAACGAAATAGAAAAATTAAAAGCTGAATTAAATATAATCAAGCAATTTAACACAAATCGTGATAAAAACTCAAGCGATAAGATTTTCACAGAATTAGAAAAATTAAAGCAAGATATCTATGAATTAGGCGATAGAGTAGAAGAGCTTGAATATCAAGTAAGCGAAAAAGACGATTATTAATATTCATTCCGTTTTTCGGAATGAATTACACTTATGTTACTTACATTTATACTTTCATTAATTAGCTTTGTAATTTTAATAAGCTTTAGACAAATTGATTATTTAGAATATTTTAATTTATTATATGAGTTTATAAGCTTTAAAACTTTAGCTTTATTATCTATGTTTATTGCTGTTAATAAATCCTTAGAATTAATCGGTGCGTTTAAATTGCTTGCATTTTTTATATTAAACAAAATCAAAAGTCTAAGGGCAATTATTAGTTCTTTGGTATTTATATGCTTTTTTACTTCAATGCTAATTACTAATGATGTAGCATTAATTTGCTTTGTTTCTTTTGGTATTTATTTATTAAAAGAGTTAAAGGTTGAAAATATAACAATGCAAGTTGTAATCTTGCAAACCCTAGCTGCAAATCTAGGCTCAATGCTAACTCCATTTGGAAATCCACAAAATTTATTTATATTTACGCATTTTAAATTAAGCATAATTGATTTTATAAATACTATTTATATTTATTGTTTTGCTTCTTTTTTATTATTAATATTGTTTATTTTAAAGATTAAAAATCAAAATATTAAAATCAAATCCTTAGAAAAAAATCAAATTAATAACAAAATCTTTTTATTAAATATAATATTTTTTATCATTTCAATTGCTTGTGTTTTAGATATTTTTAATATTTATTTTGGATTTTTAATAGTAATATTAGGTTCATTACTAGCTAACAAAAATTCTATTTTTAAAGCTGATTTTGGAATTATTATTATTTTTATTAATTTATTTATTTTTGTAAAAAATATAAGCTTTTTTATAGAATTTAATAATATTGATATTTTTTATTACAGCATATTTTTATCATGGTTTATTAGTAATGTTCCTGCTTGTGTATTTTTGGCTAATTATACAAATGATTTTAAAGAATTGTTAATAGGCGTAAATATAGGCTCTTTAGGAACTTTGATAGCTTCAATGGCGAGTTTAATTTCATATAAATATTATTTGGCTAGCTATAAAAATCATGCTTTTAAATATATTTTTCATTTTACTTGGATTAATATTGTTTTTTTAGTAGTTTTATTAGGTATAAAAGAATTATCCCGACTTTAATCGGGATAAGATTATTTAGCGTTGAATATGAAATCTTCTTTAAAGTCAATTTCAATTTCCGATTTCAAATTCCCTTGCAAAATCAATTCACTTAGCCTTGAATCTATTTCTTGATAGATTGTTCTTTTTAATGCTCTTGCGCCATATTCATCACTATAACCTATATTTAGAAGTTCTAGCTTAGCATTTTCGCTTATTTTAAAACTAATTCCAAGCTCAGCTAATTTATTGCTAGTATTTTTTAGCAATATATCAACAATTTGCAAGCATAAATCTTTATTTAAAGCATTAAAGCCTACTATTTCATCAAGTCTATTAACAAATTCAGGCTTAAAGTATTTTAATAATTCTTTGTTTATTAATTCATTTCTTTCTTTTTCATCTTTAATTTCTACAAACTTAGCCGCTCCAATATTGCTTGTAAAGATTATTAAAGTATTTTTAAAATCTACTCTAAAGCCTTTGTTATCAGTTAAAGCCCCTTCATCAAGCATATTTAAAAATATATTAAATATCTCAGGATGTGCCTTTTCTATCTCATCAAAAAGTAGTACCGAATAAGGTCTATTCTTAACAGCTTCAGTAAGTTGTCCGCCCTCATCACTTCCAACATAACCAACAGCTGAACCTATTAGATTGCTTACTCGGTAACTTTCAGCATATTCATTCATATCAAAACGAATTAAAGCTTTTTCATCATCAAAAAGCTCTTTTGCAATAGCTTTTGCAAGCTCAGTTTTTCCTACCCCAGTAGGTCCAAGGAATAAAAAGCTTCCAATAGGACGATTAGAATCACTTAACCCTGCTTTATTTGCCCTAACTGCACGAGCTAAAGCCTTAATAGCCTTATCTTGTCCTACAACTCTTTCTTCTAAACTTTTTTCTAAATTTAGATATTTTTCTTTTTCATCACTTAATAATTTTGAAGCTTTAATTCCTGTCATTTTTGCCAAAATTAATGCAACTTGCTCATCATCAACTTCGTTTTTAAGCAAGGTTCCGCTTTCTTTTAATTTATTCCAATTTTCTTTAGCATTTTCTAGCTCATTTTTAGCTTGTGGGATTTTGCCATATTCAATCTCACCTGCTTTTTGATAATCGCCTTTAGATTTTGCTATGTTTGCTTCGTTTGTTAATTCGTTAATCTCGCTCATTTTTTTAGAAATTTCTGCAAAAACTCTTTGTTCGTTTTCAAATTTCATTTTTAATTTTCTTTCATTTTCGCCTAACTCACTAAGCTCGTTTGCAATTTCTGCTAATCTTTCTTTATTTTTATCTTCACCTTCCATAAGCAATGCTTCTTTTTCAACCTTTAGCCTAACTATATTATTATTTACATTTCTAAGCGCTGCTGGTTCGCTTTCAATTTGCATTTTAAGTTCAGCCGCAGCCTCGTCTATTAAATCAATTGCTTTATCAGGCAAAAATCTTCCTTGAATATAGCGATTACTAAGTTTTACAGCAGCTACCAAAGCTTTATCATTAATGCTAACATTATGATGAGCGCTAAGTCTTTCTTTAAGACCTCTTAGCATTGCTATTGCATCATTTACGCTTGGCTCATTTACAATAACGCTTTGAAATCTTCTTTGCATTGCAGCGTCTTTTTCAAAGTATTTTTTATACTCTTTTAAAGTTGTTGCACCAATAGTTTTGAACTCACCCCTACTTAAAGCAGGTTTAAGTATATTAGCTGCATCCATACTTCCTTCGCTAGCACCAGCTCCTAAAATAGTATGTATTTCATCAATGAAAATTATAATATTTGGATTTGCCTTTACACTTTCAATTATGTTTTTAAGTCTTTCTTCAAATTCCCCGCGATATTTTGCCCCAGCTACTAATGCTGCTAAATCAAGGCTTAGGATTTGTTTATTTGCTAAGCTACTTGGAACTTTTTTATTAGCAATTGCCTGAGCTAAAGCTTCTACGATAGCAGTTTTACCAACCCCAGGTTCGCCTAATAAAATAGGATTGTTTTTACTCTTTCTAATTAAGATTTGCATTACGCGCTCAAGCTCACTATCTCTTCCTGTAATTGGATCAAGCTTACCAGCTCTAGCTAGCTCAACTAAATTAGTGCAATATTTTTCTAATTCTTTATTACTTATATCATCTTGCTCTTTTTCAGTGATTTTTCTATCGCCCCTTAAAGCATTTAATTCGCTTTTTAAAACTAATAAATCACAATAATCTTTTAACAACTCACAAATGCCACCTTTATCACACTCACTTATAATCCACATATCAGTGCTTAAATAACTATCACCCTTACTTAGTGCATAACCTATAGCCTTTTCAAGCGAATTTAATAAGGCATTACTAGGTTTAATATTATTAGCATTAACTCCATCTACTTTAGGTAAATTATCTGCTTTGCTTTTTAGCATTAGTGATATTGCAGTTTTATCAATTCCCATCTTATTAAATACTTGATTTAGTATCGAAGTAGAATCATTTGCAATGGTCCATAATATATGAAATGGCTCTAAATTGCCGTTTTTATTAAATACACATAAGCTTACAGCTTGGCTTAGAGTTTCGTTAAATTGATTAGTTAATTTTTCTTGTATATTCATAATATCTCCTTTAATTGATAATGAACGCATTATATAACTTTAGTGTATCATTGTCAAGTATAAAATAAATTTTATCACTTAAATAGTTAAAGTGCTAAGTATTTTATTAAAAATTACAGATTTACGCTTACTTGTATTTAAAAAATTGCGTTAAAATCACAGCTTTATCTTAAATCTTATTGGAGCTATCGTGAAACTTAATAAAAAAATATTTTTATGTATTGCACTTGGAATTTCGTTGTTTGCAAAAACCGATGAAGAAGCAGAAAGACAAGCTTTTTCTAAACTAATTAAAACTTTTAGAATGATAGAGGCAAACTATGTTGATGAAATAACAATAGAACAATTAGTTGATAAATCATTAGAAGGTTTACTTAGTAATCTTGACGCTCACTCAGCGTTTTTAAACGAAAAAAATTTCAAATCTCTTCAAGAAAGCACGAACGGAGAATTCGGTGGTCTTGGAATGACATTATCAGTAAAAGATAATGCAATAACAGTTATTGCGCCGATAGAAGGAACACCTGCTGATAAGGCTGGAATTAAAGCAGGAGATGTTATTTTAAAAATAGAAAATGAAAGCACAATAGGAATGAGTCTTGATGATGCAGTTTCTAAAATGCGTGGCAAACCAAATACTAAGATTAATATTACAATTTATAGAAAAGGCGAGAAAAAGCCATTAGATTTTACGATTACAAGAGATATTATAAAAGTTGAAAGTGTTTATGCTAAAAATATTGAAAATACTAATTATTTGTATTTAAGAATTACTAGCTTTGATAGAAATGTTGTAGGAAAAGTAAAAGAAGCTTTAACTCTTAATAAAAATATAAAAGGAATTGTAATTGATTTAAGAAACAATCCAGGTGGCTTATTAAATCAAGCTACTGATTTATTAAACTTATTTATAGATAACGGCGTTTTAGTATCTCAAAAAGGAAGAGATGAAAATGCTAAAATAGACACAATTGCAATTAAAAAAGCTGCGATAAATACTACAATTCCAATTAGTATCATAGTAAATGGCGGAAGTGCAAGTGCAAGCGAAATCGTAAGTGGTGCAATGCAAGATAGAAAAAGAGCTATTATTGTAGGTGAGAAAACTTTTGGTAAAGGAAGTGTTCAAATGATTAGAGAAATCAATGCAAAAGAAGGTGTAAAACTTACAATTGCAAAATACTATTTACCAAGTGGAAGAACCATTCAAGCAGTTGGTGTTACTCCTGATATCATCGTTCATCCAGGAAAAGTTACTATGGAAGAAGAAGGCTTTAGTATAAAAGAAAGCGAACTTAAAAAACATTTAGAAAATGAATTAGAAAAAATTGATGGCAAAAAAGAAAATAAAAACGATAAAAACACAATGACCCAAGAACAAATCAATAATGACGCTCAATTAAAATCAGCAATTGATGCTCTAAAAATATTAGAAATTAAAGGAAATTAATGAAAAAATTAATCTTTTTAATATTTGCTATAACACTTTTTGCAGCTCCTTCTAAGGAGCTTAGCGTAATGGATGCTCAAGTTTATACAAACCTTAATCAAAATGAAGAAGCTAGTAGTTTTAATAGCAATATTAAAGAAGAATTTAAAGATTTTGTTGAACTAGCAATAGAAGCAAATTTTTCAAAAAGTGAAGTAAAAATTAAAGAAGTTTTTTATGCAGATATAACCATTAATTCAAACCATAAAACTAATTTTACTCCGCAAATAGAATTTGAAAAAAGCATTGATATGCAAGTTCTTACTAAAGATATAAAATTTAGTAGCGAAAATGGTGTGTATAAAACTCGTGTTTATTTTCAAGCAAATACAGCAAATGCTAAATTAAACTCGATTAGTGCTAAACTATTTAGAAATACGCAAGAAATCGGAAATGCTAAAATTAGTCTTAATAATATCAGTATAAATGAATTAAAATTCAATAAAGATTATTCGCAATTAGTTGCAAGTAATTTAAAAATAACTAATCTAAAATGCACCGAATACGATGAAACAAGCACAATTTGTGGAATGGATGCAAAAGCAGAAAATACAAACTTTAATAACTTTTCTTTAAAAAATGTAAAATCTCAAAGCATTACAAATGTAGGCAAAGATTATGAGAATGCAAAATGCTCTATTGCACTAATTTTTCCAAACAATTTAAAAAGTTTTTCGTTTTCTTATTTTGACCCAATTCAAAATGATTTTATAGAATATTCAAATAATATAATTGTAGAATCAGAAGAAATTAGCACACAAACTGACTTAAATCCTATTACAAAAGAAATTAATTTTTATTTACAAATAGGAAGCTTGATTTTAGCTGTAATTTGTCTTGTAATCGTTGTTATATTTAAAAGATTTTTTTCTTTAATAGCTGTTGCTTTAGTATTTATTGCTTTTGCATTTATTGATGGTGGAGAATTTAGCAATGCTAAATTAAAAGCAGGTGCTAATGTTAGGATATTACCTACAAATAATTCAACAATTTTTTATAAAAACACAAGCTTAAAAGAAGTAAAAGTTCTAGCGAAAAAAGATGATTTTGTTAAAGTTGCTTTAGATGAAGATACAAGTGGCTGGGTAAAAAATGAAGATATTGAATAAAATCATTACTATTTTTTTGGCATTAATTATTGCAATAAGCATTGCTATTGTAATAATTTTGATGTTTTTATTTCCTAAAAAAAATTATATCATTAGAAAAACATGGGCTAAATTTATTAAAAAACTATGTTTTTACAAAATAGAAGTAAAAGGCGAATTTGATAATAATGCTAGAATGATTATTCTAAATCATCGCTCAATGCTTGATATTATCGCACTTGAAGATGTTTATCCAAAAGATTTAGCTTGGATAGCAAAAAAACAAATTGAAGAGATATTTTTCTTTGGAAATATTATTAAATTACCTAAAATGATTTCAATTGATAGAGAAAACGCAAGAGATTTTGTAAGAGTAATTAACGAAGCAAAAGATAGACTAGAATCTAATAGAAATATTTCAATGTTTCCTGAAGGAACTAGAAATGATGGCTATGAATTATTAAGATTTAAAAAAGGTGCTTCAATGCTAGCTACTAAGCTTGATGTTGTGGTTCAGCCTATTGTAATTATAGGCTCAAAAGAGATTTTAGATAGCAAAAAACTATCAATTCACTTAGGTAAAAAGCTTACAATAATACCTTTAAAACCTTTGCAAGCTAACGAATTAGACAATGCAAGAGATTTAATGCAAGAAGCTATTAATGAATATTTCAAGGAAAATAAGTGAATATATTAATGGTAGCTTTAGGCGGCTCTTTTGGAGCAGTTTTTAGGTATTTATTAAGCACTTTTATAAATCGTAATTCCGAATTCAAATTCTTTGTCGCAGGAACTTTAATTGTCAATGTATTAGGGTGTTTTTTGATAGGATTATTTTATGCACTTGCTAAAAATTATGAGAGCTTAAGTAATTTTAGATTATTAATAGTTGTTGGTTTTTTAGGAGCTTTTACTACTTTTTCATCTATATCTTATGAAAGCATTGAGCTTTTTAAAAGATTTGGTTTCGTTGCCTTTAGTGCAAATATTATTTTAAATTTAATATTTGGACTAATAGCAACTTATGTTGCTTTAAACTATATCAAATAAGGAGAAATTATGGAATTTAAAACCGAAGTAAATCAATTACTTAATTTAATGATTCATTCACTTTATTCAAACAAAGAAATATTTTTAAGAGAACTTATATCAAACTCAAGCGATGCAATCGATAAGCTAAATTTCTTAAGCCTTAGCGATGATAAATATAAAGGAATTAGCTTTAGTCCTAGTATTAAAATTAGCGTTAATAAAGACGTAAAACTTCTAATTATTGAAGATAATGGTATAGGAATGGATGAAGCTGATTTAAACAATAACTTAGGAACAATAGCTTCAAGTGGCACTAAAAAATTCTTAGAAAACCTAAGCGATGATGCTAAGAAAAATAGCGATTTGATAGGTCAATTTGGTGTTGGATTTTATTCAGCTTTTATGGTTGCAAGCAAGATTGAAGTATATACAAAAAAAGCTTTATGCAATGAATCATTTTTATGGAGTAGCGATACAAACGGCTATGAAATAAGCAAAACAAATAAAGAAAACATAGGAACAAAAATAGTTCTTCATCTAAAAGATGATGAATTTTTAGATACTTATAAAATAGAAAGTCTAGTAAGCAAGTATTCAAATCATATCTCATATCCAATTTTCTTGGAAAAAGAAGTAAGCGTTGGCGAAGGAGATGATAAAAAAACCGAACTAAAATTTGAACAAATTAATAAAGCAAAAGCTTTATGGAGAGAAAACAAAGCAAGCCTTAAAAAAGAAGATTATTTAAAATTCTATGAAGGCATAAGTTATGATAGCAAAGAGCCACTTATATATGTGCACACAAAAAGCGAAGGTGGTTCATTAGAATATTCAAGCTTATTTTTTATACCTGCAAGCGCTCCACATGATTTATATAGAGTAGATTATGAAAAAGGCATAAAACTTTATGTAAAAAGAGTTTTAATTAGCGAAAAAGAAGAGATTTTACCAACTTATTTAAGATTTGTTAAAGGTGTGCTTGATGTTGAAGACTTACCTTTAAATGTTAGCCGTGAGATTTTACAAGAAAATGTAATTTTGAAAAAAATTAAAGAAATAAGCACTAAAAAAATCTTAAATGAATTAGAAAAATTACAAAAAAACGATGCAGAAAAATACAACGAATTTTATAAATTATTTGGAGCTGTTTTAAAAGAAGCTTTATTTGACCCAAGCGCAAATAAAGATGAAATATTAACATTATGCAAATTTGATAATAGCCAAGATGACAAGCAAATAACACTTGAAGAATATTGTGCTAATTTAGGCGAAAATAAAACTATTTATTATCTAATAGGCGAAAACAAAGAATTACTAAAGCACTCTCCACTACTTGAAAGCTACAAAAAAAATGGCATAAATGTATTATTATTAAGCGATAAGATTGATCCAATTGTAATGCCAATGGTTCATAAATATAAAGATTATGATTTAAAAGCAATCAATGAAGTAAGCGAAATCAAAAAAGATGATTTAAACGAAGAGCAAAAAAGCTTTTGTGAAAAATTAAGCGAAATCTTAAAAAGCGATGTAAAAGAAGTGGTATTATCAAATAGCTTAGAAAGCTCATTATCAAGCCTTGTATATGATAGCAACGATCAAGAATACATGATGGCTAAAATGATGGCTCAATTTAGCGGAGAAAAAATGAATGCTAAAGGCGTTTTACAATTAAATGCAAAACATGAATTAGTAGAAAAATTAGTAAGCAATAATGATGATGAAAAGCTAAAAGATTTAGCATATCTTGCATACGGCACAGCTGCACTTGCTCAAGGATTAGAGTTTGCTAAAGTTGCTGAGTTTAACGAAGCTGTAATTAATCTTGCTAAAAAAGCATTTTAATGAAAGAAAATAAAGCCTATTTAAGCGAACAAATAATTACTTATTTAGGCAACAAACGCTCCTTGCTAGATTTTATTAGCACGGGCGTTGAATTTGCTAAAACCGAGCTTAAAAAAGATAAATTAAGCTCGGTTGATTTGTTTAGTGGAAGTGGCATAGTAGCAAGGTTTTTAAAACAACACTCAAGCTATTTAATAGCAAATGATTTAGAAAGTTATAGCAAAGCAATAAATGAATGCTATTTATCAAATATAAATGATGATTTTTATAAAGAGCTTTTAAAAGAACATGAATTATTAAGCCAAAATATCATAAATAATTTAAACGAAAATGGCTTTATAAGAGAGCTTTATTCTCCAAAAGATGAATTAAATATAAAAAAAGATGATAGAGCTTTTTATACAAATTATAATGCAGGTTTTATTGATACAACTAGAACGCTTTTAGAAAATCATAAATACAAAAAGTATTTTTTAGCTCCACTTTTATATATTTCAAGCGTAAATGTAAATACAAGTGGGGTTTTTAAAGGCTTTTATAAAAACAAAAATGGCATAGGACAATGGGGTGGCGAAGGCAAAAATGCACTTAGTAGAATTACTACGAAAATGACTTTGCCTATGCCAATTTTTTCAAATTACAATGTGCCTTTTAGTGTATTTCAAAAGGACGCTAATGTTTTAGCTAATGAACTTGATTGTGATTTATGCTATATTGACCCACCATATAACGAACATCCTTATGGCTCAAATTATTTTATGCTAAATCTAATTACAAATTATGTAAAACCACAAGATATTTCAAAAATCTCAGGCATTGCACAAGGCTGGAATAAAAGTGCTTATAATTCTAGAAATAAAGCTAGTGAGAGCTTTTTTGATTTAATAGATAAATTAAAAGCAAAAATTATTCTAATCTCATACAACAACGAAGGAATAATTAGCGAAAACGAGTTTAAAACTAAACTTTCAAAAATGGGCAAGCTAAAAGTATTAGAGCAAAAATACAATACTTTTAGAGCAAGCAGAAACCTAAATAATCGCAAAATTCATGTAAAAGAACTGCTGTTTATACTAAAAAAATATTAAGCAAATTCCTATTTCAAATTCTTTAAAATTTTCCCAGTCATATCTAATAATAAACTTCATATTATTTTTTAAATTAGAAAATTATTTGCAAACCATGTTTTGCTAGAATTAGGTTTGAAAGACTACAAAGCATAGTTTTTAATTATATTGAAAAGAAGTTTCAAACCATGTTTTGCTAGAATTAGGTTTGAAAGGTGAGAATTTGGATATGGATAGAGATATGAAAACCAAGTTTCAAACCATGTTTTGCTAGAATTAGGTTTGAAAGAACTGATGAAAATGGTAATGAAATGAAAACCAAAAAGTTTCAAACCATGTTTTGCTAGAATTAGGTTTGAAAGACTCGCTTAGCTATGAAAAAATTATATGAGTTAATGTTTCAAACCATGTTTTGCTAGAATTAGGTTTGAAAGTTTCTATTCTGCTGCTGGTGCTGTTGTTGTTGCTAGTTTCAAACCATGTTTTGCTAGAATTAGGTTTGAAAGAATACTCATTCTTTATTTTTCTTTTTTTTACTTCAGTTTCAAACCATGTTTTGCTAGAATTAGGTTTGAAAGAGAAGAAGGTACTGATAGTCGTTGGAATGGTAACTGTTTCAAACCATGTTTTGCTAGAATTAGGTTTGAAAGCATCTACTTCGTGGCGTTCATCTCCAACCCACAAAGTTTCAAACCATGTTTTGCTAGAATTAGGTTTGAAAGTTAAATCCTTTCAGCTCATCGGTTGCGTTGCTTTTGTTTCAAACCATGTTTTGCTAGAATTAGGTTTGAAAGTAAGCGAAGTTTTAGCCGATTTTGGGAAATTAAGGGTGTTTCAAACCATGTTTTGCTAGAATTAGGTTTGAAAGTCAATGTTTCAAACTGAATACCCTTTTAATATTGAAAGTTTCAAACCATGTTTTGCTAGAATTAGGTTTGAAAGTTAGGTTATTTTAATCATTGCGAAAAACTTATAGAAGTTTCAAACCATGTTTTGCTAGAATTAGGTTTGAAAGCTTCTAAATTAGTTTTTAACTCATCCATGTTTTTAGAGTTTCAAACCATGTTTTGCTAGAATTAGGTTTGAAAGACTACAAAGCATAGTTTTTAATTATATTGAAAAGAAGTTTCAAACCATGTTTTGCTAGAATTAGGTTTGAAAGAAGCTTAGTATAAGTTCTATTTGGGCTGTATCAAGTTTCAAACCATGTTTTGCTAGAATTAGGTTTGAAAGCTAATAGTTTCATTGGGGTTTTGTTCGCCCACTCCAACGTTTCAAACCATGTTTTGCTAGAATTAGGTTTGAAAGTTTATATTGAATGATTTTTATTTGTTTGATAGTTATAGGTTTCAAACCATGTTTTGCTAGAATTAGGTTTGAAAGAATTTATTTGCTGTTGTTTGTTGTAAATTGCCAGCTGTTTCAAACCATGTTTTGCTAGAATTAGGTTTGAAAGAGCTAGGCAAACTTGTCTAGCTTGTAAGGATTTGAGCTAACTTAAAGTTTGCTTATTTTTCCACTTTGAAAATTTCGGCAAAAAACAGCCGTTTTGTGGAAAAATAAGAAAACTTTAAGCTTAAGGTTAAGGTTTTTAGCCTAAAATATCAACTCAAACCTAATTCTAGCAAAACGAGCGTTTGAAATCATGAGTAGGTAGAAATACCGAAAAGTTAGAAAAATATCGGGCAACTGGCTTAGCCACCCCGATAAACCTTTACATAAACAAACGAAATTTACTCCCTATCATCACAATAGTTAAAAAACTCACATTGATTACAAGCGTTAAGACTAGCACTGCTGTTTGGGAAAACTCCATTATCTAAAAGACTTTTCATATCTTTTATAATCTTGCTAAGCCTAGCAAAATCATCATCAAAAATCTTAAAAACTTTATGCTTTAGATGATTTGATGAGCATAAAATCACTCTTTTGCAAGGTTTAGCGTAAGTTTTGCTAGCCATTTTTGCGTATGCGAGTAGCTGCATTTTCGCCCCATTGCTAAGATTTAGATTATCGCTATGCTTAAACTCAAGCACCACCACTTCATCATCTCCAATAAAAAGCATATCACAAATCCCACAAAGCTCATCATCTTCTAAATATTGATTTTTATAGGCTTTGTATTCGCTTAGACCGAGTTTAGCAAATGTGCGACTTTTAAAAAGCTCATCTTGAATTACATGAAATTCATTGCCAAAATCCACATGCTTTGGATACTTTGGCGCAATATCACAAAAATTATAAAAATAAAAAATTCTAGGACAAAAGACAAACTGCCTAATCAAACTAGCCTTTAAAAGTTTCATCAAATTCCTATTTTAAATTCCAAAATACACAAAATAAATTCCCTAAACAAACGAAATTTACACAAAATCAAACTCCACCTGCTCTAAATCAGCCTTTTTATATCCGTGCGTATCATCTAAATCTATCTTGCATCTACATAAAAAACGCCCTATCCCCATCATCACAGAGTTTTTTAGAAAGCTCTTTTACTACCTTTATCTCGCTTTTGCTAAGCTCTCCGTAAAAGACTGATTTTTGGATATTTAAAAGCCCTAAGTCTTTTAACTCTTCAAAAAGCTTTGTTCTTGACTTATTATCTTCTATATCATAACTTATAAGATGCATTTACCACCTAAACACATAAGAATGATAATTATTCGCACCACACAAAAACCCACTAAGCTTATAAACTTGCCTTTGCATGATACTTTCTAGGCTTAATTTTGAGTGATTGTAGTTTAGCTTTTTGGCTAGGGAACTTATGATTTGCTGTGCTATGAGTTTTTTGTGTTCGGCAAAATCACCTTTTAACTGATTACTTAGTTTAATTACATTTCTATCTACTACAAAGCTTCTATACTCTTCCATGATGTCCAAAACCAGCGATGGTTTAGCACTTCTTAGACTATGAAGCACCCCAAAGTATGGGTTTAGCCCTGCGTTTATCACGCATTTGTAAATGTGATTTTGAAGTATCGCATAACCATAGTTTAGGGCTTTGTTTATATTATCTTCTGCGTATCTGCCCGTGCGATTTATAAACTCATCGCCTAAAAGTTCGCACTCGCTAAGGTATTTAAAATACATCGCCGCAGCACTTCCTTCTATGCCAAAAATCTCATCTTTGCTAAGTTTAAATCTCTTAAGCTCACCTATTAAAAGTGAGAGTTTGTTTGAGATGAGCTTGGCTTTTTCTTGGTTTTTATGTCTTGAAAAGTATAAAATAGTGGAGCGTTGATTTTTAATCTTGCCTATGATTAGCTCTTTTGCTAAGGCTAGGTCTTTGCCATTTTGTTCGCTTAAAATCTGGTGTTTTATTACATTTACGCTTTTATGCTCATGCAATGTATGTAGGGCTAAATGAGATTTAAAGTCGTTAAAAAATATCTTAACCCCACGCACCCCACAAGCGTAGGCTAAGTCACTACTAAGCCCCTACACCACGAGATTTTATGCTTATAGTTTTTAGATTTTTAAGTGGATATTCTTTTAATAAAACTCCATCTTTTTTGACTACTAATCTTGCCGATTTTAACCCCAAATACACCCCGTAGCTATCTACTACGAGATGTTTTAGCATATATTATCTTTCATAATCTCTCTATTTGCTTTTGAAGTTTGGTTTGCTGAGTAGCTAAAACCCAAAACACTAGAATTATCACAAATAATACTAGCTTTATAATCCCTTGGCTTACCTAAAAACTCTGCGAATTCGCTTATTAAGCACTCATTACAAAACTTTACCCATTCTTCGTTTTTTAAACCCAAATCGCCCTTAAAAATATTTAAATCATAGCCTAATTTAGCCTTATCAAAATATACTTTAACAGTATGCCTATCAGCTTGGCTTACTTCATACTCAAGTTTAATTATCTTTGGTGGCAAGTCTTTAGTAATACTAAGTTTATAAATCTCAGTAGCGTTATCACTAAGTGATAAAATCTTAATAACATCCTCTATCTTGCAAGGTAAAACATTCTTGGTATGGTATTTTATACCCACTATTTTATCTTTATCAAAATAATTTTTAGTAGCGATATTTTCATTTGCCAAGCCCTCATAACCCGTATTTCTACGCACCACAAAACTAGCCCCACTTGCAACACTTAGCGAGTATGTAACACGGCGTTTATTTCTAGCTCTTTTTATATCTTTTTGATTGCCTGTGTAAAAACTATCTATATAAAGTTTTTGGATTTTTTCCACTTCGCTTTTATCTTTTACGGCATTTTTTACTAAGATTTCATAGAATTTTTCTATATTTTTATTCTTTTGGTTTTCATTTAAAAAATCATCAAATGTTTTTGACTTATTTTTGGCTAATTTTTCATCTTTTGAAAATATTTTATTTGGAGTATTTGAAATGCTTTTATCGCTATTATGAAAATATATATCTAAAATATCTTTTCTCACACTTGATACCAAAAATTTATCCAAAAATTTGATTTTTTCTAGTGTTTTTATATCTTTTGCCTCAAAACTTGCAAATATTAAATCAAAAACTTTTTTGGTGTTTATGTAAAATTTCGTTTGTTTAGACTTTTTAACCTCTATTAACAAATCAAGTTCTTTTAAAATACCCAATTGCTTATCACTTAAAGCCTTAGCATTTTCATACCTAAGCGAGTAAATCGTATCTTTAAAAAGCTGTTTTCTTGAGATTTTATCTTGACTTAATTCTAAGTATTTTTGGCTTTGTATATTTTTTATCTCGCTTTCTTTTAGGTAAATCTCGCTAAACTTAAACTTTGGTTCAAACTTCACATTCTCATTTATAGCTACCACCTTTTTATCCTTGATAGCACTAGCTATATAAAACACCACACTAGCATCTATACAATGGCTATGGCTTGATTGTTTTTCTTCTTTTGTTATCTCTGGCAAATCAATGCTTAACTCACGCCTGATAGCACTTGTTAGCTTGCTATCAATAAAATTAACCTTGATATCTAGCTCATTATTTTTTGTCATTGCATGTTTTACGATTAGCCTTGCTAGGCGTTTTTGAGTTCCATTTGTGCTAGTTTTGCGTTTATCCTTTTTTAAAAGTTCTAAAGCTATCTTAAAAAAGCTTTCATCTGGCATAAAAAGTGCGTGTCTAAAAGCGATTTGCTCTTTTGCTTTTAGGTTTTTATAATTTGTATATTTATCCATATCAATGCTATTTAAGGTATCATTTATAAAGCTTTTTAACTCAATTTCGTTTGTTGCGCCACACTTCTTAAAGATATCTTTTTTATAATTTTCGTGCAAGTCATCAAAATACACGCAACCATTGCTTTTTCTAAGGTTTTCGTATGATTTTACAGCTATTAAATTCGCTTCTGAGTTATATTCACATTTACTTCTTGGTAAGATATGGTCAAACTCAGCATTTTTTAGATTTAACAGCTCCCCACTATAAGGGCATATCACAAAATGTTCTTTTGGCTTTCTTTTTACTTTAGTTTTTGTAAGCTCTTTTGCCGCCGTTTCAAAGGTAAAGGCATTTTGTTCTATATTTATACTCAATTCTTTAGTATTGCTTAAATCCAAATCACTCACTATTTCATAAGCAAGCCTATCAATATACATCTCCATTCTACCATTTATAAGCCTTGCACTATCACTTCCTAGTACCGAACACATAGCCTTTTCGCCACTAATTCTAAGAAGATTTTGGATAGCATGAGTTTGGCATAATTTGTGAAAGCCTTTTTGCTCGTCAAAAATTATATTTGCAGTTTGTAAAAGCAAATTTATTTTAGCGTTTAAATCAGTAGCGTTAATTCCGTTTTTAAATTCTTTAAGGTTTTTAAGCATTGTATAAGCTAACTCATAGCCTTTTAAAATACTTGCTAAATCCTTATCATTTGGAATTTCTTGTTCTTCTTTTAATGCTTTATAAAAGCCATTTTGATAGTCTTTAGCACTTTCGCTAATACGACCTAAAAAGCCTTTTAAGGTGCTTTTGCCTATTTTATTTTCTTTATTATTTATAAAATCACTTATATTTTTTACATCATCTTTGCTAAGCCCTGATTTTACGCCCCATAAAATGCTTAAATGTATATGTTTTGAATTGTTTTTATATGGAGTGTGGCAGCCACAAGACTTAAGAATTTTGCCCTTTAAAATACCTTTTTTAGATAAAAGCAATTCATCATAATAATTAGTCACAAAATCCTTTAAAACCTTAAAATCACTATCATTTAAACAAATTTGCTCTTTAAAATACGCTCCATAATTATCAAAATCTCTTGGATATAGTTTATCATCATCTAAACTAGCCTTAGAAACATCTAAAAATCTTTGAAATATAGTCTTTAACTCATCTTCATCTAAATCATCAAAATCTTTTATAACCCCGTATTCATCTATGTTTAAATGTGAAAAATTTGGATTGTCTAAAATATGCTTTAAACAATTTTTAAGACTTTGGCTTAAATTATCCTTTAAAACTAAAGCATAGCAAGTTTGTGGGTTTTTATTATTCATTCTCTCATAAGGTGGGATACTTGTTATAGGGTCGTTTTTACATAAGTATTCATAGCTTGAGTTTTTTAGATTTTTTAACATGGTGTGTTTATTTTCTAACTCTTTTTCGCCTTTAAAAGAAAGAAAATTTATATTTTTTATGCTTACTTTTTTAAGTTTTTCATCATCAAAAACATCATCAAATTTATTATTAAAATATTTTCTTAAAACCCTTGTTTGATAGTTTGAAATATTGCCGATTAAATTTATAAACTCATCTTTTTTTATATTTAGTTTTGAAAATACGCTTTTAAATTCCACGCTTTCACAAATGTCTTTTATGTCTTTTAAGTATCTTTCTCTATGCTTGTTGTTTTTAAGCATTTCATTTCTTAAAGCCTCAAACATTTGTAAAATTGATTTTTTATCAGCTATCTTATAAATATCTTTACCATTCTCATCTTTTTGAGTTATTAACTCTACTTGCTTAGCTAAAAACTCGCAAAACTCACTCTCATCACAATCATTTGCTAAACTTGAAAGCCTTAGCTCATAATCATCTTTATTTACACAACCCTTAAACTCATAGCCATCAATTTCATTTAACACTTCCAAGCTTTCATCGCTTAAATCATTTTCAAACTCTATATTTATATAGTTAAATCCACGATTTTTAAGTAGTCCGTATATTAGCTCAAGTTCATTTTGGCTTAAATCTTTGATTTTGATTTTATTTAACAGTTCATCTAAAAGTCTTCTAGCAAATTTTGCTCTTTTAAAAGCTCTTCTTTGATGTCTTTTAGCAGTTCTATCTTTTTTAAGGAAATTGATATCGCCATCTTTAAAGATATAATTAGCAGCGCTTTTGCTTACAATCTCATCGTTTTTTATATCTACAATATAAACACCGTTATTTTTAGCACCCATATCAATACTTACAACTTTTTTCATATTATTTTCCCCTTATGATTTATTGTAAATATAGTAGCATGTTTAACTAAAAATAAATGATATAAATCAAAAATAGTGGGGGTGGCTAAGCCAGAGCCCCATTTGTAATACCCCTTTGGGTGATTTCAAACTCGTAAATGTTTTGCTAGAATTAGGTTTGAGTTGATATTCTAAGCTAAAAATCTTAACTTTAAGCTTAAAGATTTCTTATTTTTCCACAAAACGGCTGTTTTTTTGCCATAATTTTCAAAGCGGAAAAATAAGCAAACTTTAAGTTAGCTCAAATCCTTACAAGCTAGACAAGTTTGCCTAGCTCTTTCAAACCTAATTCTAGCAAAACATGGTTTGAAACCTTTAGCTTTTTTAATAAATACGCTTGACCTTTAGCTTTCAAACCTAATTCTAGCAAAACATGGTTTGAAACTATTTATTGTGAAGTTATAATTAATCGTTTTTGTACTTTCAAACCTAATTCTAGCAAAACATGGTTTGAAACTTTCTTAAACACTCTTTAACATATTTATTTATGGCCTTTCAAACCTAATTCTAGCAAAACATGGTTTGAAACAACGCCGACAATTTTATAAACATTTTTAAAAGTTTCTTTCAAACCTAATTCTAGCAAAACATGGTTTGAAACCTTTTTATAATCTTTACAGCTTCGCTCATATAAAACTTTCAAACCTAATTCTAGCAAAACATGGTTTGAAACCTTTTTATAATCTTTACAGCTTCGCTCATATAAAACTTTCAAACCTAATTCTAGCAAAACATGGTTTGAAACGTCTTTTCACGATGAGCTTCAATCTCAAGCTGAACTTTCAAACCTAATTCTAGCAAAACATGGTTTGAAACTACGAACACGATATAATCTATGAAAAATTAAAAATCCTTTCAAACCTAATTCTAGCAAAACATGGTTTAAAACAAACAGGTAATAAATGGGTCACTCGTAAAGCCTAATAAAAAGCTTTAGTAAAATTTTTATTTTTTTATATTATTAAAATTTTGGTAGTTCTTTTATATTTTTAATAACATAAGAACAAACTCAACACGTTAATTCTTTAAAGTTGTAAAATTAAAATGTTATAAATAAACTATACATTCTATTAGATTAATTATATTCATTACAATAAGATCAGTTTTAAGATTTTATTTTTTATAAAATTAAATTACTAAACCAATTAACTTTTTTTTGTAAATCCATTACCCCATTTGTTATTTTTGCTATTAATTCAAAGTTTTGCGTATTATCATAAATTAAAACTTCATCACATAATGGTATAACTTTTAAAAGATTTTGCATACTTTCATAATATCTTTTATCTATTAAATGTGGTTCTACATCGTGTCCACCTTTGCTAACCCGTATTTTTACACGCTCTTTTGCTATTTTTGAGCTATCAAGTCCTATAAAATGTAAATTTATTTTATAATTATTCTCTTTTAACTCTTTAAATAGGTTTAATATAGCTTTTCCACAAAGCGTAGTTTCTTGATTAAAATTAAGTCTGTCATTCATATAAACCTTACGCATTGTTAAAGCTATTTTAGAAGCACGAATAAGAGTTTTCTTATCTTTATAATCTCCAATACTTTGAGCTATCTCATCCACATTTATACGATAACCTAAATTTATTCCTTTCTCTTGTGATAAAAAATATAAAGTCGTTTTTCCAGCACCATTTACACCAGCAAAAATAGTTGCAATTGGTTGATTTATCATAAAATTTCCTATATAATTTTCAAGCAATTATAATAAAATAAAGTATTTATATTTGTTTATAATGTTTATATTGATTTATTAATTAAACAAAAAACTTAATTCTTCATCTATTACAATATCCCAATCATA
>NZ_JACGBH010000004.1:0-106650 GCF_020138295.1 Campylobacter sp. Cr9
CTTAGATAAAGATGCAGCAAGTTTTGTAGCTGGTTGGTTTAGCGATATAGCATATAAAAGAAATTATCTTGCAGCTGATAGAAATAACGATGGAGAAGTAGATAAACAAGAAATTAATTATACTATAGAAGCATTTTCTTTATATGTGGAACCAACCAAAGATGATTCAGGGCAAGCCACTAAAGTTGCAAGCTATATTCCAAGTATTTTTGCTATCAATAAAGATAATGCAAGTAGTATTAGCAAAGCACTTGATGGAACTATTAGTATGGATAAAAATATTGATGGTTATATAACAACTGCCGAAGAATATAACAATTCTAATACTGCTTATGAATACGGAGTGTTTTTTGATAATCAACCTTTTATGAGTATTCCTAGAGTTAATATCTTAGCAAGTATAGAAAAATTAAAAGAAAAAGAATTAAAAGAAATAAAAAAAATAACAACCTTAGAGAAATTAAACACTCAAGGTCAAGATGCGCTTAATGATGATGAAAAGAAACTATTAAAAGATTTTGCTATTAATCTTAACATAAGCGAAGATAAATTAAAAGATTTAATAAGTAGCGATAAGCTAGGAGATTTTATATCTTATACAAAAGATTTTATAAATGAACTAAGCGACACAAAATTGCTTGATATAAAAGTCTAATTCCGATTTTAAGAATTTGAAATAGGAATTAGCCAAGAAATTTCTTTAATATTTTTTGATTTTAAAAATTCATTGCATTTTAAAAAATGTTGATTATTAAAAAATTTTCCCCTTGCAAGTGGGCTTGGGTGTGCTGAGCTTAGGATTAAATGCTTGTTAGTATCAATAAATCCTGCAAAATCATTTGCAAATTTTCCCCATAGCATAAAGACTAAATCATTATAATCATCATTAATTCTTCTAATAACATAAGTAAAAAAATCTTCCCACAAATGCTTATGCGAATTAGCTTTGCCCTTTTGCACGCTAAGACTTGCATTTAATAACGCTACGCCTTGTCTTGCTAAATAGCTCAAATCACTTTGCAAAATCACAGCTTCATTTGGATAATCATTTAAGATTTCTTTAAAAATATTCTTTAAACTAGGCGGAGTTTTAATGCTTGATGAAAACGCTAAGCCATCAGCACTTCCATCATGATAAGGGTCTTGTCCTATAATCACTACTTTTGGCACTTCACATAAGCTAAAGGCTTTAAACAAATCTTGCCTTTTTGGATAAATGATTTTGCTCTCATATTCGCTATTTAAAGTATTTAATAGCTCTTGTCCTTTTTGTGTATTTAAATATTCATTTACTATATTTAGCACAAAAACTTCTCCTATGAATAGCACTTAAGCCGTGTTTTTTAATAGCTTCTATATGAAGCTTTGTTCCGTAGCCTTTATGAGATTTGTAATTATATAAATCATCATCTAAATTAGCCATATAAAAATCTCTGCTAACCTTAGCTAGAATGCTTGCAGCCATTACGCAAGGCTTGGTCTCATCAGCATTTATTAGAGTTTTTATACCCATTCCATAATCAGTATTTCCATCAAATAATAATTCATCTTTATTAAACTTAAGAATAATCTCGCCTAAAGCCTTTTGATAAGCTGCTCTAATGCCAAAATTATCTATATATTCATTATCAACAAATACTATTAAATGCTCTGAGTTTTCTTTGATTATTTCATATAAACTCTCACGCTTTTTTGCACTTAGTTTTTTGCTATCGTTTAGCTCGTTTATATTTATTTTTAGCTTACAAGCTGCAAGCACCAATGGACCTGCAAATGCTCCACGCCCTGCTTCATCAATCCCAATCATTTAATTCCTTTGAAATTAGCCAAGTATTTAAGGTTTGCCCTATAAATTTCACACCATCAAAACTATCTTTAAACTGCTCGTTTAATGAAAGCACTAAAATCTGATTAATACCCAAATCTTTAGCTCTTTTGCTTAATTTTTTGCTCTTTAATTTTATAAAATCTTTATTTGTAAATGCTTCACACAATATTCCTAAATTTGCTGATTTTATTATAAAGCTTATATCATAATCATAAAAAATCTCATCATAAACCATTAAAAGCTCATTAGCTATTAAATTCTCATAAGTTTTAGAAAAATCCTTTTTAAAACTAAGCGAGTTTTTCATTGAAAAATCACAAAAATAAGGCTTTTTGAGATTTTTATCAATATGTTTTACCCAATGTAATAAAAACTTATCTTCAAGTGAATATATACATTTAAAAAAATCATTTTTTGAGATTTTTTTATGCTTTAAAAACTCTTTAAAAAGATTTAAAATGCTTGTTTGTGTGCCTATTTTTAATGCAAGTTCTTTTAAAGCTATTATTTCGTTTTCGCTTAAGCTTTGCTTTAATATTTTTTGAGTATTTAAGGCTGCATTTAATGCGCTTAGTTCAACATTTGCGGGATTTTGCCCTAATAATAAATAATTTGATAAATGTTCGCTTGGGCTGTAATTTTTCTTTGAAAATGAAATAAATTCTTCATAATCTAAAAAATCAAGCTTTATTTTAATAAAGTCCTTATATGAATAATTTTTATTAGAGCTTAAAATATAACAACGCTCTAAATTTCCTAATTCAAATTCCGTGCAAGGTTCGTTTATAATAAGATTTTTTATATTGTTTTTTTCTATAAAGCTTTTAAAATCTGCATTTATAAATCTTAAATCGCTCATATCAATATAAACAAAATCATCTAAATTATAAAATGCTAAAGATTTTTTGCCACTAGAGATTGCCCCACAAATTAGGGCAAATCTAGGTAGCGAGTCTAGTTTTCTTGGCTTTAAGCCGTCTTTACTTATTTTAAATTGTAAAAAACTCTCTAAACTCATATTTTAGGACTAGCGTCTAAGAACTCATTTGCCTTATCGCCGTATCTTTTGAAATTTTCAACAAACATCTTAGCTAATTTATCTCTAGTAGCTATGAAATCCGCTTCATTTTCCCAAGTCTTAATAGGATATAATAATTTCTCATCAACACCTGCTAAGCTTTTTGGAACTGCTAAATTAAATACATCATAATTATAAAATTCACTATTTTTAATAGAACCATCTAAAATAGCATTAATGCAAGCTCTAGTAGCCTTTATGCTCATTCTCTTACCAACGCCATAGCTTCCACCGCTCCAGCCAGTATTTACTAAATATACATCAACATTATGCTTTTTAATCTTTTCGCCTAATAATTTCGCATATACACTAGGTGCAAGCGGCATAAATGGCTCTCCAAAGCAAGCACTAAATGTAGCAACAGGCTCTTTTATACCACGCTCAGTTCCTGCAACTTTTGCAGTATAACCGCTTAAAAAATAATACATTGCTTGAGTGATATTAAGCTTACTAACAGGAGGTAAAACACCGAAAGCATCAGCACATAAGAAGATTATATTGCTTGGATGTCCTGCTTTTAGGCTTGGTTCGTGATTTGTGATATGCTCTATCGGATAGCTTACACGAGTATTTTCTGTCTTACTAGCATCGCAAAAATCTACTTCTTTAGTGCAAGTGATAACAACATTTTCAAGTAAAGCATTACGCTTAATCGCTGCATAAATTTCAGGCTCACTAGCTGGGTCAAGATTAATACATTTTGCATAGCAACCTCCCTCAAAATTAAACACTCCATTATCATCCCAACCATGCTCATCATCACCTATTAAAGCACGATTTGCATCAGTACTAAGAGTTGTTTTACCCGTGCCACTAAGCCCAAAGAATAAACAAACATCGCCATCTTTACCAACGTTTGCACTACAATGCATACTCATTTTTCCTTGTAGTGGAAGCCAGTAATTCATCATAGAAAATACACCTTTTTTCATCTCGCCACCATACCAAGTGCCAAGAATTAAACCTATGTTATTTTCTATATCAAAACCTACAAAAACATCACTATTTAAATCTTGATGTTTATACATTTCGTTTTTTAATTTACAAGCATTGATGATTGTAAAATCAGGTTTAAAGTCTTTTAATTCTTCATCGCTTGGGCGAATAAACATATTTTTTACAAAGTGTGCTTGCCAAGCGATTTCGGTTATAAATCTGATTTTTTTTCTACTATCTAGGCTAGCTCCGCAAAATACATCCATAACATAAAGTTTTTTGCCGTTTAAATACTCTTTTGCTCTTCTTAAATTATCATTAAAAGTATCTTTGGTGCAAGCTCTATTAACGCTTCCCCACGCTATATTTTCGCTTGATGGATTTGCATTTACAAAATACTTATCTTTAGGGCTTCTTCCTGTAAAAATCCCAGTATCTACTGCAAAAGTGTCATTTTGACAAACTTCACCCTCACGGCACTCTAACTCATGAGCTCTTAACTCATCATAACTTAAGTTATAAAAAATCTTGCTAGGCTCTATGCCTAAATCTTGTAACATCTTTAACTCCTCTTTTTTCTTAAAAATTGCATCATTTTACTTCAAAAAACTTCCTAAGGGGTAAAAATTATTAATTAATATCAAAATTATTGCAATAGGTGTTACGAATTTTAAAAAAACAAAATAAAACTTAGTTAGTTTTTTGCCAAACATAGGTAAAAAGATTTTAAAAAACGAATATCTTTTCATCAAAAACCCAGCATAAATGCTAGAAAATAATACCCCTAAAGGTAGCATTATATTGCTTGTTAAAAAATCAAGCATACCAAAAGCATCAAAGCTAAGCTTTCCTGCCATTCCTAAAAGTGCTAAAATACCTATTATATAAACAAAAGTTCCTATTAAAACTAAAGCTTTTGCTCTACTCATTTTTCTTTCAAGATAGAAAGTAAATGGTTCTATCATTGAAACAGCACTTGTAATTCCTGCAAAAAATAAAGCCACAAAAAAGCTTAAAGCTAAAATCTCTCCTACAAGCCCTAATTTTGCAAAAAGTGTTGTAAGACTAACAAACACCAGCCCTGCTCCGCTTTCATTAGGATTTGCACCAAAAGTAAAGATGAAAGTAAATACAATAAGCCCCATTATAAGACCTATAATTAGATTTATAAATACTACAAAAAGACTTGAGCTTAAAATATTTGTTTCATTATTTAGGCTTGCTGCATAAGTGCTAATACAACCAATCCCAAGGCATAGTGTAAATAAACTAAGACCTAAAGCATCTAGCAAAGAATTAAGCCCTAATTTAGAAAAATCAGGTTTAAACAAAAACTCGCAAGCCTTTAAAAAACCATCTTGAGTAAGGCTAAAACCAAGCATTAATAAAAGTATCACAAAAAGTGCAGGCATAAGCACTACATTTAATTTTTCTATACCATTAATTATCCCACGACTAACTACATAAATCGTTGAAAAAAAGCAAAAGCTAAAGCATAAAATACTTTTAAAAATATCATTTGAAATGGTGTTTTGAAACAATGCCCCCGCTTCTTTAATATCATTAGGCAAAGAAAAACTTAAAAATATATAATGAAAAACTAAAGATAAAATAACCAAATAAAAGCTTAAAACAAATATTCCTGTAAGCATAAAAACACCACCAAGCTTACACAAATTAGGCTTAAATCTAGCAAGTGTAAAATAACTTGTCGCTAAATCGCTCTTTGTGATTTTTCCTAGTGCAATTTCTGCTAAAAACAACGATAAACCTAAGCTTAAACATAAGAATAAATAAAGTAATACGAAAGCCGAACCACCATTAAGTCCTACCATCGTAGGGAATTTCCAAGCATTGCCAAGTCCAACAGCACCACCTGCAAGGGCTAAGACAAAACCTATTTTAGAAAACGTGCTCCTAGCTGAGCCAAAGTAAACTCCTCATGTAATTTCTCCTTTTAAATAAAGTTAAAAACCGAATAATAGCTTAAAAGAAAACTTTATGCAAGATAAATAAATTTAATTATTTTCAAAAACTTTCAATTTTAATAATCGTTTTGTAACCAAAAATAGGAATAATTTTGTCTTATTTTAAAAAAGGAGAATTTTATGAAAGTTAATTTTAAAGGTAACCCAGTTGCAATCAGCGAAGCAATCAAAGTTGGAGATAGTATAAAAGATACTAAAGTAGTAGGAAAAGATTTAAGTGTTATTAATCTAAATGAAGATGCAATCGTAATTTGCGTTCCTAGTATTGATACACCTGTATGTGCAAAAGAAGCTCGTGAGTTTAACGTAAAAGCTAATAAACTTGGAATGAAAGTTTATGTTGTAAGTATGGATTTACCTTTTGCTATGGGTAGATTTTGTTCAGCTGAAGGATTAGAAAACATAATTCCTGTAAGCGATTTTAGATACGGCGAATTCGTTAAAAACTATGGCTGTAGAGTTTTAGAAGGCGCTTTAGAAGGACTTACTACAAGAGCAATTTTCGTTCAAAAAGCTGGCAAAATAGTTTATAGCGAAGTATGCGCTGAAATTACTGAATTACCAGACTTTGACGCTTTAGAAAAAGCTCTAGCATAATTTTAAATATCTAAATCTTAGGATTTAGATATTTAAATTCCTATTTCAAATTCCTTAGAATTTCAAGCAAAAAATCAAGGAATTTGAAATAGGATTTTAGTTCCGTGCTAAAAAGCACGGATTGAAATTAGTTAAATTAGAAGTGAAAACCTAAGCCAAGATTTATATAAATATTATTGTTTTTTTGTGAAAATAAATTATCTTTTACGCCTATTTTTGAGCTTACATAAGGGCTAAAGCGAGATTCGGTCGTATTAAATAGCATACCTACTGATATATCGTAAGCATTTCTACTCTTTTTAACATCAAAATCTTTTTTAACATCATCAAAATAATCATTGCTTAAATAAAAATTATAATAAGCATCAAGAGTTACCATATATTTTTTGTATCAAATGGCTTTGATAATGCACTAAAACCAAATTTTAAGCCCTTTATACCATAATTAGCACCGCCTTTTATCCCCATACGATGATACGCAAGACCACCCATTAAGTTAAGGCTTAATTCATCTTCATAGTCTTCATTAAAAAACATTCCGTATCCAATCAAAGCGCTAAAGTCAAACTGAGAATTCCTAACAACCGGAACTATATCATCAAATTTATATTTATAATTATTCCAAAAATAATTCGCCTCAAAATTCCAAACAAACTCAGAATCAACTTCATGCTCTTTATAAGTTTTAATATAGCCATTTACATCCCAGTTGTTCTTATCCAAATATTCTTTGCCATTGATTACAAAAATTGTTTTAGAAGTAGATAAAAATCCTAAACTAATGCCAGAGTAAGTTCCAGCATTTGCACCAATGCTTAATGCACTTAAACAAATTGTTGAAAATAACAATTTTTTCATTCATTCTCCTTTTAAAGTCAAAAAGAGAATAATACCCCCCCCCGTTCTTAAAATAAGCTTAAAAAATAAATGAAAATCAAAAGAAGTCCGTGCCAAAAAGCACGGATAAAATTAGTTAAATTAGAATTTATAGCCTAAGCCAATATTAAAATAAGTATTGTTTAGTTTGTCTGAAAATAATGAATCCTTTGTTCCTACATTAATTTTAGTATATAAACCTTCTTTGCTTGAATTAAATTTATATAAAGCACCTAGCTCTGCACTAAAGAAGTTTTCTTTTCTATCTTCAATTATGTCATAATCTAAATAGCGATTAAAATAAGCATCTAAAGTAACGCCAAATTGTTTGCTCTCGCCAAACTTAGCAAGTGTGCTAAATCCTACTTTTGCGTATGGTGTATGAACGCTAATTGAATCGCTAAGAGGTTTATAATTTTCTTCTGCAAGATTAATTCCAGCACCTGCTAATAAGTTTAGGCTAAAATCAGATGAAAAATACATACCATATCCAAGTAAAAGCTCTGCATTTACATTTGTATAGCCATAATTATCTTTAGTCTTTGTATCGTAGCCTACTCTAAATGATTTTACGAAGCTTGAGTTTTCATCGCTTTCTTTATAATCACGAATATAAGCACCGATGCTAAACATATTTCCTATGCTCTCGCCTTCGTTTGCTTTATTTGTTATTGAGCCAAACTCAATACCTGAGTAATAATCAGCATTAGCACCAACGCATAATGCACCTAAACAAATTGTTGAAAATAACAATTTTTTCATATTTTCTCCTTTTAAAAACTTAAAAGAAGAATAATACCCCCCCCCGTTCTTAAAATAAACTTAAAATTTAAATTCCTATTTCAAATTCTTTGTAATTTTTTAAGATTAGTAAAGGTAGCTTTGATTTTTTTAAAACTTCGTTTGTAAAAGAGCCAAAAATTATATGTTTTATCGCCATATTTTTATAAGCTCCCATTACGATAATATCAAAATTATTATGTGCGTAATCTACCAAATCACTAGGACTAGTTCTGTCTAATATCTCAAGGCTTATTGCTTTATTGTATTTATCAAAAACTTTTTTTCCTTTTTCTAAAATCTCTTTAGCTTTTTTCTCATCTTTACTTAGATGAATTAAAACTCTTGAAGCATTTTTAATTATTGGATTTACTAAAACTTTGTTTAAAGCTTTGTCTAAATTATCGCTTCCATCATAAGCATATAATGCTTTATCAATAGAATGAAAATCTTTATTTGCTAATAAAATAGGAAGATTAACGCTTTTTATAATTTCTTTTATCTGCAAATCTTGTTCGTTATCAAGTAATTTTCCTACCACTAATAATTTATAATCTTTTTCAATAATAGTGATTAAATTAGCTAAATCTCCATGAAGATGAAGGGTATTAGTAATTACTCCTGCGTTTTCGCAATAGTTTTGATAATAGTTTAATAATTCTTTCCCATCTTTATCTTTAGCTTGTTCATCTTTTTCTTTATGTTTTGCAAATTCTTCAAAAACCTTTGGCTCAAAATTAGGATTTATAGTGATATTTATCTCTAAATCATCACTTTGCTCTAATGCGTGTAAAAGCGTAACACCAGCTCCTAACAAATTCGCAAAATAAATCGCAGCATCACAAACGCCTTTTGCGTTTTCTTTAGTATCTATGCAAGCTAAAATATATTGTTTCATCTTCATTTCACCTTTTAAAAATTATTTTAATTTTTATTAATACTAAATTTTTTCATCATATATGAACTTGCTATATTTATGCCTATTATCTCAACTTTTGTGCCTTTATCTTTAAACTTTGAAATAATCTTATCAAGAGCATAAATAGCACTAACATCCCAAAAATGTGCTTTGCTAACATCAATTATAATACATTCACATTTCTCATCAAAGTTAAATTCATCATAAAATTTATCAACACTCTTAAAAAATATCTGTCCATAAAATTTATAAGTTTTAACACCATTATCTAAACTTTTCTTACAATTTAAAAAATAAGAAACTTTATTAGCAAAAAATAAAGCTTCAAGTAAAACCCCTATTACAACACCTATTGCTAAATTATGTGTAAATATAGTAGCAACAACAGTTGTAATCATAACGGCATTTGCTGAAAAAGGAAAGCTTTTTAATTTTTTAATTGAACTAAAATCAAAAGTTCCAATTGATACCATTATCATAATGGCAACCAAAACACCCATAGGAATGTAATTTACAAAATCAGCTAAAGAAACTATTATAATACACAAAAAAGCACCAGCTAAAAATGTAGAAAGCCTTGTTCTTGCACCTGATTTTACATTTATCATAGATTGACCTATCATTCCACAACCTGCCATTCCACCAAAAAATCCTGTGCTAATATTTGCTAAACCTTGCCCTATACATTCACGATTTTTGTTACTTTTTGTTGAGGTTATTTCATCTAAAACATTTGCAGTCATTAAGCTTTCCATTATTCCAACCATTGCAAGGCTTAATGAATAAGGCAAAATAATTTGTAATGTTTCAAGATTTAAAGGAATATTTGGAATTAAAAAATGTGGCAATTCGCTTGGTAATTCACCTAAGTCTTTAATAGTTCTAACATCAAAACCAGCACTAATACTAATAATAGTTATTAACACAATAGCCACTAAAGAACTAGGTATCATCTTACCTATTTTAGGAAGTAAAGGAAATAAATAAATTATGCCTAAAGCAATGCAAATTATCGCAAGTCCTAAAGAATTTGCCTTAAAAATCTCATCAAGCTGAGCCATAAAAATCAAAATTGCCAAAGCATTAACAAAGCCTACCATAACTGAACGAGGTATAAAACTCATAAATCTAGCTACTTTTAAAACTCCAAAAAGTATTTGAAAAATACCAGCCAAAATACCTGCAGCCATTAAATAATCAAGCCCATAGCCTTTCACCAAATCAATCATAAGCAAAGCCATAGCACCTGTTGCAGCTGAAATTAACGCAGGTCTTCCACCCGCAATAGAACTAACTAATAATATGCAAATACTAGCGTATATTCCAACCTTAGGATTTACACCTGCAATCAAGCTAAAAGCTATGGCTTCAGGGATTATCGCAAAGCCAACTACTAAAGCTGCTAGAGCTTCTGTTTTGATATTGTTTATATTTAATAAATAATTTTTATTCAAAAAATCTCCTTAAGAATTAGATAAGAGATGTCGGGTAAGGTTTGCAGTCTAGCGAATAAATGTTACTAAAGGTAACTATTTTGATTTTTATTAATATATTATTAGTTTGATTTTAATAATTCTAAATTGTATGAATTAAAAGCCTAATTCAAATTCTTGAATAATTTTTATGGAATTTGAATTAGGAATTTGAATAATTATTTTTTATAAATATGTCTAAACCATAAATTAGCAAAATCAATTAAAGCACTTCTTTTATTGTTAGCAAAAAAGCTATCATATTCACTAAGTCTTACCCAAACGCTTTCTATAAACTCGCCATTATCAACGCCGCCGCCAACTCCTACTATATCATCATCGCTAACTTCTGCAAAAAACAAATGCTGAGCACTCACTCCACTGCCAAATCCTGTATAAAATTTATCAATATAAATTAATTTTTTTGGCTTAAATCCTAGCTCTTCAATACATTCATCTAAAGCAATTTCTTCTAAGCTTTTGTCTTTATCAATTATTCCGCTACAAAGCTCAATTGAAAAGCCATTTTCTAAATTAGCACAATTTTCGTGATAATAAAGCGGTGCTCTAAATTGTTTTACAAATATAAAGCTATCTTTAGCTTTATGATAAAGCATTATGCTAACACAATCAAAAGATTTTATAAAATCCCAATCAACCTTATGAGTATTTATCACATAACTTGCACGAAGTGGCTTTATGAAATTAGATTCTTTAAAATCAACTATTTTAAAATCGCTTATATTCATCTTAGCTCCTTTAAAACTTTTTTGCCTAATTCATCAAAATCTTTATTTTTATAATGTTCTTGCATAAGATTATCAATGCTAGCTGAAAAACTCATATAAATATCAGCTAAATTATCGGTATTTAAGGCTTTATAAAAATACTCATCATCTAAGCCTTCGCTTAAAATCTCACTTGCTTCTTCATAGCTTTCAAATGTAAAATCTAAAATATTTAAAAGCTTTTTTGCATTTGCATTTATTACTAAACTAGGCTTTTTTAAAAGAAAATTATTAAGCATTAAAGCCGTATCAAAACCTACACCTTTAATTTTTAAAAACCATTCAAAATTTGCATTTTGCATAAATTCATCAAAGCTTGAAAAGTCTTTTATAATAGCCTTTGCTAAATCATTTAGTTTTTTTGCCTTTGTATTATAAAAGCCACTTGGTTTAATTAATATTGCTAATTCTTTTACATCAATTTCGGCTAATTTTTCAATGGAATTTGAAATAGGAATTTCAAGATTTGCAAAAACTTTTTCTATCTTATTTGTGCTTAAAATTATTGCTAAAAATTTATGAAAATCATCATAATTTTGTAGTTCTATTGGTCTTACTAAATTATTTTTTAATAATGCTTTAAAAATACTAGCTCCATTTATCATTTTACTTCCTATAAATTTCATAAAATTGCTTAGCAATACGACCATTTCTAGCAGCTTTAAGATTTGCAAATTCTAAAGCCTTTGCTCTTATTTCATCGTTATATTCATCTTTAAAAAATGATTTTACTATACTTAAATACTGCTCTTGTGAAATTGAATAAAAATTAAGCCATATTCCAAAGCGTTCTTTTAATGCAAACCTATCATCGCTTTCATCGTTAAAATCTGCATCTTGATAATTTAAATTATTTGATTTTAAAAGATTTTTATAATTTGAACTTAGAATAAACATAATATTATTACTAAGTCTTTCTAATCCGCCATCTAAAATAGGTTTTAAAGCCTTAAAACTATCATCGTTTATCTCAAAACTTATATCATCTAAAAATATTACAAATTTATACTCAAGCTCGCTTAAATCATCAATAATATATCTTAAATCATTCAAGTCTTCTTTAAAAACCTCAACTATTCTTAAATCACTATTACTAAATTCATTAAAAATAGCCTTTATTAAGCTTGATTTTCCACAGCCTTTAGCCCCTGCTAATAAACAATGCTGATATAATGATTCATTTAAAAAGTTATTCATATTATCTTTTAAGATATTAAATTCTTTATCTAAAAATAAAAGCTCTTTAATATCTATATAATCAATGTTTTTAATAGGTTTAAAGCTGCTAGTTTTTGCTCTAAAACTTGCAGCTTTATAGTTTTTAAATATTGTTTTCAAAACTTACTTCTTTTAAATCAGCAATACTTGCAATATGCTTATAAATGCTATAAACTAAAGCTAAACGATTGTTTTTAATCTCTAAATCATCAACATTAATCATAACATTATCAAAAAACTCATCAATAATAGGCTTAAGTGCAAAAATCGCAGCTAAATTATCGCTAACATTTTCGCTAAAGCTAATATCTTTATAGGCTTTATGTAATTTTCTTTCATATTCATTACTTAACTTGCTTTCATCACAATATAAGTCTTTGCTATCTTTAATAATGTTTGCAAGTCTTTTAAATGTTGAGATTTTGCTCTCATAATCTTTATCTTTTGATAAAGTAATTAAAGCATTAATGTTTTCATCAATCGTTACTATATCAGTATTATTAGCATTTAAAACTGCTTTAATATAAGATGAATTCACAGGATATAAAGCCGAAAATCTATCATTAATAAAGCTAATTAATTTTGAAATATCATAAGCTTTATAAAGTCCTTTAAACTCGCCTAATAAATCTAAAAGATTAAATTTAACGCCTAAATCAATTAAAATTTTAATAATGCTTAAAGCCGCTCTTCTTAATGCATAAGGGTCTTTATTACCACTTGGAAGTTTATTGATACTAAAAAGCCCCATTAAGGTATCAAGTCTTGTTGCAAGGATGATAATTTTGCTAAGCTTTGTGCTTGGCAATTCATCATATAAATATTGCTCTTTAATCGCTGTGCAAACTTCGCTAGAATATCCCATATTAGCAGCATAATATGAGCCTACAATCCCTTGAAGTTCTGGGAATTCTCCTACCATTTGAGTTCTTAAATCAGCCTTGCTAAGATTGATTGCATCTTTTACATTTTTTTCGTTTTCATATCCAAATATCTTTGCAAGTCTTAAAGCAATGCTTAGCTCTCTTGCTTGCTTATCTTTTAGCGTTCCTAATTCTTGCATATAAATTGTATTTGCTAAACTCTCAGGCTCTAAACCTACTTTTAAGTCATTTTCCCAAAAGAATAATGCATCACTAAGTCTTGCTCTTAAAACCTTTTCATTACCTTTTTTAATAGTTTCAAGGTCAGGATTAAATGAGTTTGTAATTGTTATAAAATTATTACTTAAAGAATTATCTTTATATACAGCAAAATAGCGTTGGTTTTCTTTCATTGATGTAATAATTACTTCAGGTGCAACTTGTAAAAATTCTTTATCAAAACTACCTAAAAGCGCTGATGGATATTCAGTAATAGCTACAACTTCTGCTAATAATTCTTCATCAATTTCCGCTTTTAAATTCCATAATTTTTCAATGTTTCTTATCTCGCTTAGAATTATTTCTAATCTATCTTTAGGATTTAGAATAACTCTGCCTTCTTTTAAAGTTTTAAAATACTCTTCTTGAGTATTAAAAGCAACTTTTTGCATACTTACATTTCTATGAACGAAAGTACTCTTGCAAGATTCTTGATTAAATAACTTCGCATTAATTAATTCATCATCCATCATAACACATAGCCCAGTAATAGGACGAATAAAGCTAAAAGTATTTGCTCCCCAACGCATACTTTTACCAAAATTAAGACTTGTTATAAAGCTTTCTAAAATATCGTTTATTAATTCTTTTATATGCTTTCCTGCTTCAGTTTTTAGAGCATACAAACAAAGTTTTCCTTTAATTTCTTTAAACTCTAATTCGCTTTCGCTAATATTTGCTTTAGCCAAAAAGCTCTCACCAGCTTTGCTTAATTTTCCATCTTTATAGGCTACTTCTTTAGGAGCACCGATTAGCTCTGTTTGACTATCTTTTGAAAATTCTTTGGCTTTAAAAGTGAATAAAAAGCGTCTTGGAGTATATAAAAACTCTAAATCACTAAAAACAATATTATTCGCATTTAAAATAGTTTCTAATTTATTTTTAATATTTGGCTCTTCTTTTAAAAAAGGAATAGCCGGTAATTCTTCGCAAGTTATTTCTATTAAAAACTTTTTCATCTTATCTCCTTATAAATAAATCCTTGTTCGCTTAAAACTTTACAAACTTGTTCTTGATGAGCCTTACCTTTAGTCTCTAGCGTAATTGTAATATTTGCATCACCAAAATCAGCCCCAAATCTATCATAATCAACCTTAATAATATTAGCTTCTGCATCTTTTAAGGCCTTAGTTAAATCAAGCAATGCACCTGCTTTATCAATTAAAGTTACGCATATTTGCATTTTTCTATAACTTTTTACTAGACCTTTTTCAATGATATTATTTAGCATTGTTACATCTATATTTCCACCACTTAAAATACATACTACATTGCCACTTAAATTAGGGATTTTGCCGTGCATTATAGCAGCTACGCTAGCAGCTCCTGCACCTTCTACAACTTGTTTATGCTGTTCTAATAAAAATAAAACCGCATTAGCAATTTCTTCATCGCTAACCATTACTATATCATCTACATTTTGCTTAATTATATTAAAGCAATCTTCATTAACATCTCTTACGGCAATACCATCAGCTATTGTTTTTACCTTGCTTGAGTTGATGATTTTACCTTCATTAAAGCTATTTAGCATAGCGCTTGCGCCCTTACTTTGAACGCCTATTACTTTAATGTTTGGATTTATTTGTTTTGCTGCACTTACAATTCCACTAATAAGCCCGCCACCACCAATAGGCACGATGATATAAGAAATATTATTTAATTCTTCAATTAGTTCTAAAAATATAGTTCCTTGTCCTGCCATTACGAATGGGTCTGCAAATGGATGAATAAAGGTTAGATTTTTAGTCTTTTCTAGCTCTTTTGCATAAGCGTATGCTTCATCAAAATTATCACCCTTTAAAATAACTTCAGCACCTAAGTTTGCTGTGCTACTTACTTTATTAACTGGTGTTGATTCAGGCATTACGATATAAGCTTTTATTCCAAACTTTGAAGCAGAAAATGCTACTCCTTGAGCGTGGTTTCCTGCACTTGCTGCAACTACTCCTAATTTTTTTTGCTCATCACTTAAGTTTGCAAGTTTATTATAAGCGCCCCTTATTTTATAAGCTCCTATTGTTTGAAGATTTTCACATTTTAAATAAATGCTATATTTGTCATTTGATAAAAATCTTGAATAATTAAAAGGCGTTTTTATCGCTACATCATAAACTTTTTCTTTAGCAGCATATATTTTGCTAAGCTCTATCATCTTTTATCCTTTCTAGGTAAAATCCACACTCTAAATGCTCCGAATTAATGAATTGGTCAAACAATACAAACCTTTTTAATTCATGAGTTTTACATAATTTTTCTAAATCAATTTTAGCTGTTAATGGATTACATGAAATATAAATTATATTATCATAGTTTTTTACTAATTCTACACACTCGCCTAAACCACATCTAGGAGGGTCTATTAAAATATGCGAAAAGCAAAAATCATCTAAATTAATATGCTTTAATCTATTAAAAGCTCTTACCTTATTAAAAGCATCTTTTACTTCGCTATCTTTTAGCCTTGCTGTGTAAATATTATTAGTATTATTTATTTTGCAATTTGTATTTAAAAATTCTACATTTTTTTTGCTAAGTTCGGTTGCGAAAACTTTTTTAAAATAAGGAGCAAGTGCTAAAGTAAAATTACCATAACCACAATAAAGTTCTAATAAATCAGCATTAGGCTTAACTTTTGCGCAAGAGATTGCAAACTCAAGCATTTTTTCATTCATTAAAAGACTTGGCTGTATAAAACACTCATCGTTAAACTCATATTTAATACCATTGCTAAAATGCTCTAAAATATCGTTTGGATAAGCAATTCTTTGCTTTCTTGATTGCATTATGATATTTAGCTTTAATTTAGTTAATTTGCTAAGTTTTTCGTAGTAATTTCCGATTTTGAATTCTTTTATATCTTTATGATATAAAAGCAAAACATTTAGAGTATAAAAACTTTTAAAAAATCTAATTTCAAATAATTTATCCTTTAAAGCTTCATCTAAATTCTCAAGTAATTTAGGCATAAAATCTCTTATCTCATCGCATATAAAAGAAGTATCAAAATCAGTGATTTTGCACTTATCTTTAAACATAGCATAAGAGATTTTGCCATTATCTTTATATAAAGCAAAATTAACTCTAGTTCTTAAACCATTTTCATAAATTTTTTCGCAAGGAATATTAAATTCCTTGCAAACTAATTCAAATTTATTCAACTTTTTTTCCTATTAAGCGAAGTGCTAAGCTCATCATAACTACACCTAAAATAATTGTTAAATATACATTTAGACCAAAACTTACAGGAATATAGCCAAAAATAACGCTAATTGCACACACTAAAAGCGCATAAGGCATTTGAGTTTTAACATGCGCACTTAATTCACACTTTGCACTCATTGCACTTAAAATTACGGTATCAGCAATAGGTGAGCAATGATTTCCAAAAATAGCACCTGTTAGAACACAAGAAATATTTATTACCATATATTCATGAAGTTCGTTGCCACTCATACCCGATTCAAGTCCTACTGCGTGTGCTAGTGGGATTGCTAAAGGCATTAAAATACCCATTGTTCCATAGCTTGTGCCTATTGCAAAGCTCATTGCAGAGCCGATTAAGAAAATCATACTTGGAAGTAAAACATGCGGAGTTGAGCCTGATAATAATTGCACTATGTATTTGTGAGTTCCTAATTCTTTTACAATAGCAGCTAAGCTCCATGCAAAAAGTAGCATTGCAATTGTAAATATCATACTCTTCCAACCATGCAACCATGTCTCAACTGCTTCTTTATGATTTATCTTTTTGCGAACTAGACCTAAAATAACTGCTACAACACTAGCAAATAATGCAGCTTGAAATAATGCAAGGCTTGAATTTGCTTCACCTAAGGTTGTTCTTATCGCATAAAAGCTTAAATAATTTTCTTCAATCTTACTTAAAATATCAGCCTTATCAGGATCATCAATAATAGCATTTAAACCACTAAAATAAAAGCTTGTTAAAGCTGTAATAATAAGAGTTAGAATAGGAATTAAAGCATCGCTAATTTTGTGCTCTATTCCTTCACGAGGTTTAAGCTCACGCTCTAACTCAGCTCCAACATCAAGCGCAGCTTCACTTACTATTCCTGCACGAGCATTCTTTTCAGCAATATACATTGAGCCAAATTCTCTTTGCTGAACAGCAGTTAAAACCACGAAAATTAGCATAAAAATATTATAAAATCTATAAGGAATTGTCTGCATAAATACGCCAAAAGCATTTACATCATTAATTCCAACTAAAGTGTAGGCTGTTTTTATAAGCCCTACTTCAATACCTATCCAAGTAGAAATTATAGCAATTCCTGCAACAGGTGCAGCTGTGCTATCTAGTATGAAGCTTAGCTTTTCACGAGAGATTTTAAACTTATCAGCAATTGGTCTCATAATAGGACCAACGGTTAAACTATTTGCATAATCATCAAAGAATATACATAAGCCTATTAGCCAAGTGCTAACTTGAGCTGAAACAGGACCTTTTACAAAGCGAGTAAGTGCAAGTGCTACTGCATTAATTCCACCCATTTTAGTAATTAATGCAACCACACCACCTATACAAAATACTTGTAAAATTACTCCTGCATCATCGCTATCTATCATAGCATCAAGCAAATGCTTTACTATGTTTGAAAACGATGCTAAAAATAGATTTACCCAATCCATAAAAGATGGATTATTATAAGTAAATGTATAAGTATCATTTACAACATTTGCTGTATAAAAATTAGCAAAAGCTAGAAGAAAAGTTCCTGTAAAAACACCTATAAATAAAGACAAAATTACTTCACGAGTAATAAAGGCTAAAATAATTGCCATTAAAGGCGGTAAAAGTGTCAAAACGCCATACAAGTGCATATTGCTAACACTTGTATCAGCAGCATTTAAAAACACTGAAAACAATATTAAAAACAAAAATCTCATTTTAAATTCCTAATTCAAATTCTACATTCTTTTTGATACTAAACAAGCCGTAATAAATGCAACAAAAGCAACAAGAATTATATAAGCTCCGCCACCTATTTGATATAAAAATGGTGGGTTTTCACTAATTGCAACCTTGTTTAAAAATGGCAACAAAATAGGCGTAATAAAACCTGCAATAGCATAAGCTAAGTTATAGCTAAAGCTAATTCCACTATAACGAATTTTTGCAGGGAAAATCTCAACCATAATTAAAGGTGTAAAGTTCATAATACCAGCACTAAGAGTTGCTAATAAATAAAATACTATTAAAAGTGTTAAATCTTTTGCAATGTAGAGCTCATAAAAATACAAGGCTCCAAACACTCCCCAAAGAATTGCAAATATCTTACATATTCTACTAATGCCAAATTTATCGCTTAGAAATCCAGTAAGAACACAACCTATCATCATAGCAAGTATTCCGTACATTTGAAGAAAGGTATTATCAACAGGGTCTAATTTCATAACAGCTTTTACGAAATTTGGAGCAATTAATAAAAACACAACCACACAAGCAGTTAAAACCCAAGTAACTAAAATAGAAATAAATATTCCAAATCTATGATTTTCTATAACATCTTTAATAGGAAGTTTTACTAAAGAATCACTTTTTTGCATTTCTTTAAACACAGGAGTTTCATTTAAATAGCGTCTAAGATATAGTGAAATTATTCCAAAAATACCACCTAAAGCAAATGGAACTCTCCATCCCCAGTCTTTTAGCTCTTCAGTAGTAAAATTAAGTTGCATAATAAGTGCAACCAAACAACCAAGTAAGATTCCACCAACAACGCTTGAAGTTAATAAGCCTATAAATAAGCCTTTTTTGTTATCTTCGCTATGCTCTCTTACAAATACCCAAGCACCTGGTAATTCTCCACCTATTGCCATTCCTTGAAATATTCTTACTAATAATAACGCTATTGGCGCACCATATCCTATCGTTTCATAAGTAGGAATAACTGCAAGTGCAAAAGTAGGAATTACCATTAGTAAAATACTTAGCATAAACATATTTTTTCTACCGAACTTATCTCCAAAGTGAGCCATTACAACCCCGCCTAAAGGTCTTGCTAAATATGCAGCTGCAAATGCTCCATAAGTGTTTAACTCTTGCCAAAACGGGCTAAGTGTAGATGGAAAGAAATGATGCGAAAAATAACTCGCAAAAAATACAAAAATAATAAAGTCATAAAACTCCAAAGTCCCACCAAGTGAGCTTAGGGCTAGAGTTTTTACTTGCTCTTTACTTAAACGCTTGTTCATAATTCTCCTTTTTCATAATTTAATTTTTCTCTATTATTTGCTAATTCTTCATAAGCTTCATTTATAAATTTATTGATTTGATAATCAAAAGAAACCGTATGAGATAAGCCAAAAACAACTTGAACTTTAGCTCCTTTTACACCAAAACGATTTCTCATAGCATCTTGCTTGATTTCTTCAATATAGTTTCTTACAACAACCTCATCTTCATTTGCAATAAATACTAAAAACTCATTACCGCTCCATCTAGCGATATATTTTTCATAGTTTTCACTATGTTTTCTAAGAATATATGCAAATTCTTTCAAAACTTCGTTTCCAAGCTCTGTTGTAAATTCTTCATTTATTTTTCTTAGGTTGCTAATTTCTATAATTATAGTGCTTGCTTGAGTTATAACATCTTCATTAGAATTATGATCTAATTTTGCGTTCATTATTTCTAAGAAAGAATATTTATGATATGTATCTGTTAAAGTATCAAAGCTTGTTAGTCTTTTTAAATGTGATTTTCTATTTTCATCATTTACATATCTAATAACTCTTCCAAGTTCCATAATAACTTGAGAATAAAAAATAGAACTAATAGTAAAAATAACATTAATTATATAAATAATAACTTGTCCATCTTGATAATTACTCTTAGTGCTTAAAAAATAAATAGTTAAATAAATTATAAAATAAGCTAAAGGAAATAAATATATTGCGGGACTATATTTTCTAAGATTTAGATAAAAAAACGATGCAACCAAAAGTATATATAAATCAAATCCCCAACCCCAACCTACTTTATAAGATATATAAGCAGTAGTTGCAATAATTTCCATTTGAAATAAATACCAAGCAAAATGCCTAATTTTTATAAAATCAACTCTTGTTATTTTTTTAAATAAATACGCCCTAAAAGAACGCTTTTTGTTTAATAGTTTTTTATAATTATTAAAAAAATAATTTTTTTGATTAAAGCTTTTTTGAAAACCTCTTCCTATAAAAACAGAAATTATAAAGCCTAAATAAAATATAGAAGTAGCAAAACACCAATAAAAACAATCTAAATAATCATAATAAGAAAATACAACTCCGCTTACAAATCTAGCTAAAAATATAAAAACACTATTTACTACAATTAAAATCTCGTATTTTACCACTATAACGCCTTTTGATTTTGCTCGCCTATGCCGCTTTTATATAAGATATATTCTTTACCCATTGTTCTAGTTTCGTATTTTAATTTAATTACTTCGTTGATTTTTTCTAATAATATTTTAGGGCGTTTATTTGTATTTAAATGCTTATAGTATTTCGCAACTATTTTTAAATATACATCAAAGCTATCTTTTTTTCTTCTTACCATATTATCAAAATCTTTACTAATTGATTCAAGTGTAAAATAAAAACTATTGCTTTCTTCTTCGCCAATTAAAATAATAGAGTTTAAATCCCATTTAATTAGCATTGTTGTGCTAGGCTTTTTGTTTTTATCAAACTCTGGATAATATACCCTTAATAAACTAAGCAATTCATTCATTAGTTTGTTTTGATAATAGTAGTCCATTTTAAAATATGCACTTTTATCTTTTTGAGTAAAAGACATTTCAAATATACAAACATTGATATTATCATATTGTGCTAATTGTCTTTGTAAAATTTCTTGAGTGAAATCCTTTTTTTCTATTACATTATACTTATTGTCTTCTTGTGTTTTTGCTTTTATTTTATTTTGATTATTTGATAATTTTTCTATATCTTCAATTGATTTTAATCCAACAACATTTGCTGCAAAAACAATGCCAAAAAACACAACAACAACTGACATACCAAAAAGCATATTGCCAAAAATATTTTCTTTAACTTCGCTATGCCATACTAAGCTATCAAGTAAAACAAGTGATACAAAAGCAGTTAATAAAACAACATAAATTATATTTGCAACTATAATTCTTTTTTTACTATCATCAATAAAAATTATGTAAATTAAAGTGGCTAATAGCAATAAATACAATTGCGAACCACCAGCTAAAGAATATAAATAAATATTACAAATAATAGCAATAAGAATAGTTAGGCTTCCGCCTAAAAAACTATACCAATCAAGATACCTTGCTATTGATTTTTTCTTCCTATTTAGTAGCAATAAATAAAATAATAGCGTGCATATTATATAAAGCGAAGATATAAAAAACTCCTTAGCAAATAGCATAGCAACACCTAAAAAGCCAAAAACTATGATAATAGTTAATATCAAAATAACATATATTCTTTTTAGAGTAATATTTCTATTTTTTATATCTTCATAAGTTTCGTAAAGTTCTTGTATAAATTCTACTTTTTGATTGTCGTTTTGCATCATTCCTCATCAAAACTATAATCGTCATCATCATACATATCTTCATCATAGATATTGTATTCATCAAGACTGCTTAATTCATCTTCATCAAATTCATCATCAAAGTCACTAAACTCGTCTTCATCATCTAAGAATTCTTCATCAAAATCATCATATTCGCTAAAGCCGTCTAATTCGTCTTCGTCAAAAAATTCTTCATCATCATAAGCCATTTGGATATCCTTAAATAAGTTCAAAAACTGCTAATATACCATTTTATTTATATTATTTGTTAAAATCCATAGAAAAATAAAGGAAAAAAATGCAACTTACTCACATAAACGAACAAAATAATCCAACAATGGTAGATGTAAGTGATAAAAATATCACAAAAAGAAGAGCTTTAGCAAGTGGTAAAATCACAATGAACGAAGAAGCATTTAATGCAGTTTTAAACGGAAATGCTAAAAAAGGTGCTGTGATAAATACTGCAATTGTAGCAGCGGTTCTAGCAGCAAAACAAACATCAAATTTAATCCCTATGTGTCATCCACTGCCTATTAGCAAGGTTGATGTTGATATAACTCCCGTTGATAACGAATTTGCTTTTAAAGTAAGCGTTGTGGTTGTTACTGAAGGAAAAACTGGTGTTGAAATGGAAGCTCTAAATGCTGTTAGCGTTGGCTTATTAACTATTTATGATATGGTTAAGGCTATTGATAAAACAATGGTTATTGATGATATAAAATTACTTGAAAAAGACGGAGGCAAAAGTGGTCAATTTAGAAGAAATTAAAGCTGATTTAAAGATTGAATATCCTTGCAATTGGAGTTATAAAGTAATCTTAGACAAAGATAAGGATATAAACGAATTAGTTAAAGAATTAAAAATAGAAAATGCAAAAATAGAGAATTCAAAATCAACCGATAATTATAAAAGCTATAACATAAGCTTAGAAGTGCCTAATGAAGCTTATAGACTTGAGTTATTTTCTATGCTAAAAAAACATTCTAAATTTGTTTTATAAGGATAATTATGAAAAACATACTATTTAATGAAATTAAAGAAAAAGCAAAATCAGAGTTTTTAAAATCAAATGATGAAGAGCTAATCTCTAAATTATATAAGCAATACTGCAATGAATTAGAGCAATTACAAGCACTTAGTAATGAAAATAAAAACATAGTTTTAAAAGCACTTTTAAGAGCAAAAATGTCTATAAAAGAGCAAGAAATCTATAATCTTACAAATGAATTAGAAAACATTAGAAAAGCTATAAAGCAAAAAGAAAACGAGCTTTATGATATAGCAAAATCAAGCTTTAACGAGCTTAGCAAATTAGATTTAAACGATATTCAAAAAGAATACCTTGAAGAATTAATGCTAAATGAAGCAAATTCATTGCAAATACTTTATGAAACAGCTCAAAATGCTTTCATCAATGTGCTTGAAAATAGCGTTATGATAGAAGAAAGATGCTTTTTAATAAGCAATTTTATGTTAATTAATGTTCTTGAATATGCTAAATTTAATAAAGATAAGATTATAAATGCTGCTGAACTTATTTTAAAAGCTGCAATTGAACTTGCAAACGAGTGGCAAAGCTATGCTGAAGAGCTTTTAACTGGAGTTTTAAACGGGCTTTTAGAAGGAATTTTTGCGATACTTGAAAGACTTAAAAAAGACTTAGAAGTAAGCCTAAGTGATAATGAACTTGATAATATGAAATTATCATTACTTAGCCTTGAGCGTGATTTTATTGCAATGATTAAGCAAAATCTTAATAATGATGCTTCAGGCAAGGCATTAGAAAATATTTTAAACAATAAGCTAGATAATAACTTCGCAAAATTTGCAAGATTAGTAAGAGAAAATAAACAATTACTAAATATAAAACTAATCAAATTCCAAAACTCAGAACTAAATGAAAAAATCAAAAAAGAGCTAAATACTTTAGAAAAAGATGTGAAAAAAGCTTATAACGATTTTGATGCGAAAAAATTAGCAAAAAATCTAATGTCAAAATTTAGACAAAATAAAAACTAAAGAATTTGAAATAGGAAATTCCTATTTCAAATTCTGATTAAAAAACATTAGTCTTAAAGGTATTTATAAGCTCTTATCTTTTATAAAATTCACGAAGCATTCTATCAGCGCTTACTTCTAATTCTTTATCATCATCAATTACAAAAGAATCTTTTAAATCAATAGTTTTATCAGTATTTACATAAAAACTAATTTTATAAGTTCTTGATTTTACTTCCACAGGAGTTTCAAATAAAACAATTTCTTCTCCTTCTGCATTATAATACGCAAATGCTTTTAAAAGATTTTCTAAATTATAAGCAGTATATTTAGGCGCACAATTAAAATTATTGATTTCATCACTTATTGTTTTTTCACATTTTAAGTAAGAGAATGCAACACCTTTAGTTCTTTTGGTTAATTCGCAATGTTTTTTCGTAAGTTCTAAAATCCCTTGAAGATCTGGAAGTTCTAAATCACTCTTACATTTATTTTGTAAATTCTTTTTGATAGTTTCATATTCTTTAGCAATTGCAGCTTGATTAGATGCTTTTTTGCTCTCAAAAGCTTCTTGCTTTTCTTTAAATTCATTCTTTAAAATCTCTTTTTTAATTTCGCAAGTTGCAGTTACTATATTTTGACCGCCTTTACTAGTATCTTTCCATTTTACGCTCTTGCAATCATTAAAATTATCAATTGCAGTTCCTATTGTCATAGTTTTATTAAAATTTAAAGTAGCGTTTTTTACAATATCTGTATTGCTATCGCCACAACCAATTAAAGCCAAACAAGCAAGTGAAAAATAAAATTTTTTCATATCTATCCTTTTAGTTTAATAATATTTTCAAGATACTACTTAAAAAGAATTAATAATTTTAATTTTATTTATTTATTGTTTAAAAAAGATCTTTTATTTATCCACAAGTAAGCTTTAAAATTTTTGATTTAAAGGCATTTACATCGGCTAAATCATGAGTTACCATAATACATGCGATATTTAATTTACTTATATAATCAAGCACAAAGCTTCTAATTGAAGAGCGAAGATTAGCGTCTAATGCACAAAAAGGCTCATCTAAAAGCAATAATTTTGGCTTTTGAGCTATACATCTTGCAAGAGCAACGCGTTGTTGCTGACCACCACTTAAAGTTTTTGGATAAGCATTTGCTAGGTTGCTAATCTCAAGTGAGTTTAAAATATCCATAGCGATTTCTTTTTTATCGCCATCTTTTATACCAAATGTTACATTTTCTATTACTTTTAAATGTGGAAAGAGTGCGTAATCTTGAAATAAAAATCCTATATTTCTTTTATATGCAGGAAGTTTAGAGATATTTACACCATCTAAAATAATTTCGCCTTGTTTTAATTCTATAAAACCTGCAATTAGTTTTAAAATAGTGCTTTTTCCACTTCCACTTTGACCTAAAATACTTAGCCTTTCTGATTGTTCTAAACTAAAGCTAAGATTGGAAAATAAAGGCTCTTTATATCCAAATGTAACATTTTTAAATTCTAAATAACTCATTTTCTTTCCTTAATAAAATTAAAAATAACTAATAATATAAAGCAAGTAATAATTACAACAAGTGCAGGAGCACTAACCATAGCAAGCTGCTCATCACTTGCGTATCTGTCCATTTCAAACGAAAGGGTTTTAAAATCACTCGTTGCAAGCAAGCTAGCAAGTGGTAATTCTTTTATAACTTCTATAAAAATCAATATAAATGAGCTAAGAAAACTTGGAATTATTAGCATAAACTCAATTTTAAAAAAGCCTATTAATTGATTTTTGCTAAGGCTTTGCCTTGCATAAATAATTGAGCTTGATAGTTTATTAAATCCTGCATCAAGTCCATTAAACCCAAGTGAAAGAAATCTTACCACATAAGCAAAGATTAAAACCACAGGGCTAAGTGTTAAAAATAAAGTCTTATTAATTCCAAAAAACTCGTAAATAGGTGCATTTAACCTATCAAAAGATATAAATAAAGTAAGCATACAAATAGCAATAACCGAACCAGGAATGCTATAACCCATATTTGCTAAAGAACTTATTGCAAGTTTATTAACGCCACTTTTAAAGCGTTGATTATATGCTAAAAACATAGCTACAAATAATATAATTAAGCTAGAAATCGTGCTTAAGAAAAAACTATTTTTGCTAAGCGTAAATAAAGCTGAGTAATCAACATCAAAATAACTTCTCTTAAACCAAATCAAAATATGAATAATAGGAAGTAAAAAACAAATAAAAAACACTAATGAAAATAAACTTATGATAATAAAACTAGATTTTTTGCTAAGTTTTACCCTTGTGATAGGATATTCTTTAGAGCTTATTTCATAAGGCTTTCTAAAAATCTTTTCAACAAAAAGAATAAAAAATACAATTAATAATAAAATCACAGCTAATTTAATAGCAGCATTTAAATCGCTATATCCAATCCAAGCTTTATAAATACCTGTGCTAAATACATGAAGTCCGTAATAATTAGGCGCTCCGTAAGCATTAAGGCTTTCCATAGCACAAAGACTTGCACCTGCTACAATTACAGGGCGACTTAATGGCAAAATAATTTTAAAAAATATTTCCGTATCACTTTTACCAAGACTTTTTGCACTATTTATAATACTTGCTGAAAATCTTGCAAGAAAACCTCTAGCTAATATATAAACATAAGGAAAAAACGATATTGTAAATATAAAAATACACCCATAAATATTCATAATATCAAAGTGGATTTTAATATCAAAAGTATTTCTTAAAAATATATTAAACCACGAAAAATACGAGAAAAAATCAGCATAAACATAAGCAAACAAATAGCTAGGAATTGCGAATGGTAATACTAGCACAAAGCGAAAAAATTTCCTAAATCTATACTCGTAAAAACTTTCAAAATATGCTAAAAATACACCGATTATAGTTGAAAATAAAAGCGTAAAAAATAAAATAATCGCTGTATTTTTAAGATACTCCCCTAAGTAACTCTCAAACAACACAGCCGTATTTGGCTTTATCGGCTGTGTTATAAAAAACATTACATAAAAAATAGGAATAAGTATTATAAAAAGTAAAAAATAAGCAAAAAAATCGCTTAACTTTCTCACTTCCACATTGCCTTATCTGCTATTACTTGTGCTTCTTCAAGATTTTTTGCTATTTCGTTAAAATCAATTTCACTTGCTTTAAACTCGCCCCATGATTTTACAACATCAGCTGGACTTGCTTCACTATTTACTGGGAACTCAAAGTTTGTTTGAGCTAAAATCTCTTGAGCTTCTTTACTTACTAAAAACTCCATTAAAGCTGTTGCTTCTTTTACATTCTTAGCATATTTTGTAATTCCTGCACCACTTATATTAATATGTGTTCCGCCATCATTTTGATTTGGGAAGAATATTTTAAGATTTTTAAACACTTCTTGCTCAATTGGGTCTTTTGAAACTGACATTCTACCTAAATAATAGCTATTCATAATAGCAACTGCACCTGTGCCACTTACTATTGCTTTTGCTTGATCTCTATCGTTACCTTTTGGATCTCTTGCGAAGTTTGCTACTAATTTATTAGCCCAATCTTGTGTTTTATCGATGCCATCTTTAGCAATCATAAATGCAATTAAATGGCGATTGTATGATGATGTTGATGAGCGAGTTAAAACCTTGCCTTTAAACTTAGCATCAGCTAATGCTGCGTAGGTGCTAAGCTCTTTTTCGCTGATTTGTTTTGGATCATATACAAATACTCTAGCTCTATAAGTTACACCTGCCCAAGTTTTATCCTTATCGCTAAATTTTGCAGGAACTTTTTCATCAACTAATTTTGATGAGTAAGCTTGTAATAAACCTTTTGATTTAGCTTTATATAAATCCCCAGCTCCAACTGTCATAAAAAGATCAGCACTTGTGTCTTTGCCTTCTTGCTCTAATTTTGCAATTAGTGGGTCAATTTTATCTTGCACTAGATTTACCTTAATGCCTGTTTTTGCTGTAAATGCGTCAAATACGATTTTATCTGAATCATAATGTCTTGAAGTATAAACATTTACTACACCTTGTGCTAAAAGCACGCTACTTGCTAATATTGTTAAAGCTAACTTTTTCAATTTTTCTCCTTAAATAATATTCATAAGTTTTGAGATATTAGCAAGAAATTTATAACAATTATTATTTTTAGTATTAAATAATTTATAAAGATTTTATACTTTATTAGATATTATTAAAAATAATAAAAATATTTATTTAATTAAATAAATTTTTATTATAAAAGTATTTATTATTTTATATTTTTTAAATGCTAATTCCGAATTCAAATTCTTTTGTTTAAATTAGAAATTTTTACTTGGAATTTGAAATAGGAATTTGAAGTAAGAAATTAGTATGTTTATTTTTGTAATTTACAAAGGTTTTTACATAATTCTAATTTATAAAACTTAGAAAGTTCATTAATCTTAAAATGAATTAATAAAGTATAACGACCATCTGATAATTCACCCAAATTAACTTTAAATTTCTTTGCATTATCATCAAAATCAACACTTAAAACCCTATCTTCATTCTTAGTATGTGGTCTTGTAAGCTTTGCTTTAGTGCTTATATCTTTTGCTTTTAGTTTTGATTTTTCTTTAATTTCTATCTCTACTACATTATCTACAAAAACCGCAGGGCGTTTAGTAATATCTAGTCTTGTCTTATCGCCAATTACTCTTAAAGCAAAATTGTTTAAAAATTCTTGCTCTCTTTCTTTAATTTCTGCGAAATTTTTCTCTACTTCTTGATATTTTAAAAAATAGCTCTCATCTTCATCAACAGGATAACCAAATGATAAATAAACCGTGTAAATACAAGCAATCATCATAAAAATGATTGAACCTACGATTAAATACGGCCAATATCTTCCTTCTTTTATCATTTTTTCTTAACCTTTCTTTTTATTAAAACAAATATAAAAATAATCACAAATATATAAAATAGCATTCTTAAAGTGTTAATAATATTGCTATTTAGATTGCTAAAACCATTTTCTAATTTAACATTTTTACTATCTGCAATTACATTGCAAAGTTCTGCAAAACCATTTAATACTGAAGTATTTACTAAATCATTTCCTTTAGGCTGAGTAAGTATCGGTAAAATCGCACCTTGTGTAGGAAAAAATCCATATTTTAAATAATAATATTCAGTCACACTTCTAAAGTCTAAGCCCAAATCACTAATAACATCAAGCTTTTTATCTTTTAAACTCATTACTAAACAAGCATAATTTTTCTCATTTTTTACGCTTTCTTTAAGCTCTTTAAAAGGCAAATCATTAGATATTAAAACACTTGCTTTAACGCCTGTTTTTTGTTCTAATTCATTACTTAAAATATTAATTTCATTTAATACATTTACGCTTAATGGCTCTTGTGAAAACAAATTCACAAGAGCTAAAAGCATTATAATTGCTAATTTTTTCATCCTATACCTAAGTGATTAGGAGTTAAAACTGACCAAGCAGTGATAATAGCTAACGCAACCATACCTAAAACTATAATTGTTTCTAATAACTTGCTCATTTTGCGTCCTTTCTAAAATCTTCTAAACTTCTACTTTCACGCATTTTAGCATCTTCAATTTTTTCTAGTTTGTATGGATTTCTCATTTCTTTTTGTTGAACATTAATTCCCCAAATAGTAAGCCCAACAAGGATTGATAATAATAAAACGGTTGCTATTAACATCCCTGTAATTCCATGCAAACCAAATACATTTCTATTATGATTATCCATATTTTACTCCTTTGATAATGTGCTTACATAGCGTGAAAGCGCATCAATTTGCTCTTCACTTAGCATAGCTTTAAAGCTAGGCATTGCACCTATAACTTTTACACTAGCATCACTATCTGCAATTTTTCCACTAGCTAAAACCATTTTAATAAAATCAGGTTTTGTGTAAATATTTAATGCAGGTGCTACGCCTTCTGTTCCTTCGCCGTTATCTCCATGGCAACTTGCACAATTGTCTGCAAAAATATCTTTTCCAACTTCACCTTGCATACCATTTGCTACATAAGTTGCAACAGCTTTTGCATCATCACCCTCAACTAAACCAGCTGGCATTTCACCAAAGCCTAGTCCTGTTGAACCATTAGCTAATACATCTAATATACCTGCAACACTGCTCCATTTTGTTAAATCTTGAGCTTTGCCATTAATTCCTGTTGCTTGAACCCCATGACAAGGTGCGCAGTGTAAGAAGAATAAGTTTTTACCAACATTTAGCTTTGATTCATCATCTAAAGTTTGATATTTTTCTTTATATTTTGCATTATGAGCTGCAACTTCTTCATTGTATTCGCCTATTGATGAATATTTATTTAGCGGATATCCTGCTAAGAAATACCATACTGCAAATACTAATAAAACAACAAACATAACAGCCCAACCGGTAGGAACAGGGTTTTTATACTCTCCTATTCCATCCCAACTATGCTCACTTAATTCACTTTCTTCTCTTTTGTTTTTCATTTGCTTAAATGCATTTAAGCTTACTATTAATACAGCCAAAACAATAATTGTTGCACCGACAATAGAAAGCAAGTTTACATTATCAGAAAGGTTAAACCACTTCATTACTTTCTCCTATTTTCTAATAAAGATGAATCTATATCATCATCTAATGCAAGTTTTGCATACTTTTCATAATCTCTTTCGCCGCTTCTTTGAGCTTTATATAAATGCGCTATGTAGGCATATAAAACTATTGTTAAAAATGCTACTAAGAAAAAATAAGCGTGTCCTTGATATTGCGCAATTTCAACTAAACTCATATTTTTTTCCTTACTTTAAGCTATTTAAATAAGCAATTAATGCAACTATTTCTTTAATCTCACATTTACTATCAAGTGCATTTGCACGGCAAGGTTCAAACGCCTTTTTAACATTCTCATCACTCATCGCATCAACAATAGGAGTAGCTTGTTCTACCATCATTTTGCGTGATTCTTCATAGCTGCCTAATTTTGGATAACCAGTTTCATCATAAGGAACATTGAAAACTTTTTTAACAGTTAAAGCTTCTGCATAAGCAGTTTCTAAATCTGCATTTTTGTTAAATAAATGCGGATACTCAGGCATAATTGAGTTTGGAACAACCGAAACAGGTTCTTTCATGTGATTTTCATGCCAATCAGTAGTTCTATAATTACCAACTCTCATTAAATCAGGGCCTGTTCTTTTTGAACCCCATAAGAATGGTCTATCGTAAGCATACTCACCTGATTTTGAATACGCACCATATCTATCAGTTTCTGCTTTGAATGGGCGAATTAATTGTGAGTGACAAGCGTTACAGCTTTCTTTAATATATACATGACGACCTGCAAGCTCTAAAGTTGTATATGGCTTTCTATTTTCAATAGGTCTAGCGTTTGGACTAAATGCAGGTAAAATCTCAACTATACCAGCATAAGCGATTACAACAAATACAAATACCGCAAAAAAGAAAGGATTTTTTTCTAACCAACTAAACATATCTTACCTCCTTACGCTTGCATAGGACTTGCTGATTTTGGTTCAACTTCAATGCTTCTGCTTGAAGTAACTGACTTATAAATATTATAAGCAAACATGAAAAATCCTATTAAGTATAATAATCCACCGATAGCTCTTATAATAAAGTAAGGGTGTAATGCAACAACAGTATCAATAAATGAGTAAAGTAAAGCACCACCATCATCATAAGCTCTCCACATCATACCTTGAGTAATACCAGCTATCCACATTGAACTAAAGAATAAAACAATTCCTAAAGTTTGAATAGTAAATTGTAATTCCATAATTTTCTTTGAATAAATCTCTTTTTTGAATACTCTTGGAGTCATATGATAAATTGCAGCCATAGTCATAAATCCTACCCAACCTAGTGTTCCATCATGCACGTGTCCTGGAATCCAGTCTGTAAAGTGTGCTAAAGCATTGATTGATTTAACTGATTGAATTGAACCTTCAAGTGTGCTAAACATATAGAATGTTGAAGCAAAAATCATAAACTTAATTAATGGGCTTTCTTTTACTTGGTGCCACTCACCTTTCATTGTAAGAAGAATATTTATAGCACTACCCCAGCTAGGAAGTATCAATACAACAGAGAAAATTGAACCCATTGTTTGCATCCAATCAGGAACAGTTGAATAAATTAGGTGGTGTCCGCCTGCCCATAAATATATAAACATTAATGACCAGAATGAAAATAATGATAATTTATAAGAAAATATCGGCTGACCGCTTTCTTTTGGTAAGAAATAATATATCTCAGCAATAATAGCAACAGTGAAAACAAATGCAACCGCATTGTGTCCAAACCACCATTGAACTAAAGCATCGTTACTTCCTGCATACATTGATACTGAGTGAATCCAGCTTCCCATTCCTGTAACAAGTCTAGTTGGAACTTCCATATTGTTAAATAAATATAGCATTGCTACACCTAAAAACGCTGCAATGTAATACCAAACAGAAATATATAGGCTTTTCTCACGGCGAATTCCAATAAGTCCAAAAATACTCATTCCCCATAAAACCCAAATAACAACCACTGCAATATCAAATGGCCACTCAAGTTCTGAATATTCTTTAGATGTCGTAATACCAGCAAAAAGGCTAACAACAGCTAATAAAATAGTAATCATAAATATAATAAAATGAGCTTTACCTACGAACATCAAAAACTTTGATTCTCTCATAGATACCTTTAAAACTCTTTGACCTACATAATACCAAGTAGCCCAAATTCCACTAAGCATAAAACCATATATCACACCATTAGTATGAAGTGGTCTTAGGCGTCCAAATGTAGAATATTCACCTGCTATATTATTTAGCTCAGGAAATGCTAATTGAAACGCTATTAAAGTTCCAATTCCCATACCGATTATGCCAAACAAAATACATGCGAACATAAACCACTTAGCTACGGTATAATCATAGCCAAGATTTTGCGATGGATTTGCCATAACTTCTCCTTAAATAAAAATTAAAATAATCTTCTAATTATAGTCTTAAAAAAAATAATTTAAGCTTAATTTGTAATAATTTTGAAATCTTTTTTATGAAATTCTAAAAAAATTCTATTGTTTCTCTCGTGCAATCTAAAATCATTCAAACAATCTAGCTCATCTTTTACGAAAGAGCCTTTATATAAAATGAATTTTGTATTAGAGTTTGAAATATTATTACATAATGTAACAATCATCTCGGTTTTTGCAAAAGCCCTTGAAGTAATTAAATCGCATTTTAAATCATTTTCACATTCAACCTTAATCGGCTTAATGAAAACATTTTCTAAATTAAACTTAGCTTTCATTAAAGATAAAAAAGCAGCTTTTTTGTAATTTGGCTCATACAAATAAAACTCACAATCACGCTTTAAAAAAGCTAAAAATAAAGCAGGAAATCCAGCACCTGAGCCAATATCAGCAACTCTAATTCCTGATTTAAATTCTAAGAAATTTAATATCTCAATGCTATCAAATGCTGCTGCTTTAATATCTTTTAGCCTTGTAATATTATGGGTTTTATTAAAAGTCTTAATTCCTATTTCAAATTCTTTTACGAATTCTAAAAACTCATTATTCATTTAACATATGTCCCATTTTGCACGATTTAACTTTTAAATACTGCTTATTATAATCATTGCTTTTCATTATTAAAGGTATGCGTTTTACATCTTTACTAATGGCTTTTAGTTTTAAAGGATTGTTCGTAAGTAATTTTACGCTTTTAATCTTGTAATACTCAAGTATAAAATCAACTATTTTATAATCTCTTTCATCATCTTTAAAGCCTAGTTGTAAATTTGCTTCTAAAGTATCTAGCCCACTATCTTGAAGATTATAAGCATTTACTTTATTAAATAGCCCTATCCCGCGACCTTCTTGGCGAAGATAAATAACCATTCCGCCATTTTCTTCAATATATCTTAAAGATGCTTTTAACTGGTCTCTACAATCACATTTAAGCGAGCCTAAAGCATCACCTGTAAGGCATTCAGAATGTATGCGAACATTAACCTCATCATTAATTTCACCTTTCATAATCACTAAATGCTCTTTATCATTTTCTTTAAAAGATTGGATAATAAAATTTCCAAATCTTGTAGGTAAATTTGCTTGTTTTGAAACTTCAACTTTCATCTAATAACTCTTTTTTGATTTAATTAGCTCTAATTATACAAAAAAAGGAGTTTAGTGTGCGTAAATTTAGAAGACTTAGAAAAAGCCCTATAATTAGGGATTTAGTAAAGGAAAACCAACTTAGCTTAAACGATTTGATTTACCCTTTATTTGTAGTAGATAAAAAAAATGCAAAAATTGAGATTAAATCAATGCCAGGGGTTTATCAACTAGGTTTTGATGAATTATTAGCAGAATGTGAAGAGTGTTTAAAGCTTGGAATTAAGAGCATTTTATTATTTGGTGTATTAGATGAAAGTGCAAAAGATAGCTGTGGAAGTGATGCGATGAATGAAAATGGGCTAATTGCAAGAGCTATTAGAGCTATTAAAGAGCGTTTTGGAAATGAGCTTTATTTAATAGCAGATTTGTGCTTTTGTGAATATACAGACCACGGACATTGCGGGGTATTAGATGAAGATGGATATTTAAACAATGAAATTACGCTTAAAAACTCAGCAAAACAAGCTCTAGTAATGGCAAGAGCTGGAGTTGATATGATTGCACCTAGTGGAATGATGGATGGCATAATTCATACTCTAAGAACTGCTTTAGATGAAAATGGCTTTGATACTTTACCGATAATGGCATATTCAACAAAATTTGCAAGTGCATACTATGGACCATTCCGTGATGTAGCTAACTCAGCTCCTAAAAAAGGCGATAGAAAAGCGTATCAAATGGATAGTGCAAATGGCAAAGAAGCTTTACATGAAAGCTTAGAAGATGAAAAACAAGGCGCTGATATATTAATGGTAAAACCTGCTTTAGCATATTTAGATGTGGTTAAAGAGATTAGTCAAAACTCACTTCTTCCACTATGCGTTTATAATGTAAGCGGCGAGTATTCAATGCTTAAAAACGCTGGAATGGCTGGGCTTGTAGATTATCCAAAAATCTTAATGGAAACTATGATTAGCTTTAAAAGAGCAGGTGCAAAGCTAATAATTACATATCATGCTAAAGAATTAGCCGAAATGTTAAGGGGTTAAAAATGGATTTTAGTGTATTAGCAAAATATCAAACAAGTGGCCCAAGATATACTTCATATCCAACAGCTATTGAGTTTAGCGAAGATTATAAATATGATGAGTATATAAAAGATTTAGAAAGTAATACTGATAAACCTTTATCGCTTTATTTTCACTTGCCATTTTGTCGTTCGGCTTGTTATTTTTGTGGCTGTAATGTGATTTATACAGCAAATGAAGATAAAAAAGAAAGATATTTAGATTATATTTTAAGAGAACTTGATATTTTAAAAACTCATCTTAAAACCAAAAAAGCTATTCAAATGCACTTTGGCGGTGGAACGCCTACATTTTTTAGCGCAAGCCAGCTTGAAATATTGCTTAAAAAAATTAATGAAATATTTGAGTTTTTACCTGATAGCGAACTTTCATGTGAGATTGATCCTAGATTTTTAAATGTTGAGCAAATGAGTGTATTTGCAAAATACGGCATAAATAGAATTAGCTTTGGAGTGCAAGATTTTGATCCTAAAGTGCAAAAAGAAATCCATAGAATTCAGCCCTTTGAGATTACGCAAAACGCTGTAAAACTTGCAAGGGAAAATGGGGTAAAGAGCATAAATACTGATTTAATTTATGGCTTACCTTATCAAGATTTAAACTCATTTAGCAAGACACTTGAGACAATTCTTAAAATAAATCCTGATAGATTAGCTGTGTTTAATTACGCTCATGTGCCTTGGATTAAAAAGAATATGAGAAAATTTGATGAAAGCACTATCCCAGAGGCTAAAACAAAGCTAGAAATTCTAAAGCATACTGCGAAATTTTTAGGTGAAAATGGTTATAAAATGATAGGAATGGATCATTTTGCAAAGCCTAATGATGAATTATTTAAGGCTTTAGAAAACGGCACGCTTCATAGGAATTTTCAAGGATATACTACAAAAGGTGGGGCTATTTTAGTTGGCGTTGGGCTTACAAGTATTGGAGAAGGGGCTAACTATTACGCACAAAATTATAAAGATTTAAATGATTATGAAGCAGCTATTGATAATGGCAAACTACCATTTCATAGGGGAATTAAGTTAAGTAATGATGATTTAATTAGAAAAGCTGTGATAATGAGCCTAATGGCTAATTTTAGCCTAGATATTAAGGCGATTGAAAAGGAATTTAAAATCGGATTTTGGGATTATTTTAAAGATGCAAAAGAACATTTAAAAACCTATGCCGAGTTTTTACAAATTAGCGATGGTGAAATAAAAGTAAATGAAACAGGCACATTATTAATCCGTAATATTTGCATGGGATTTGATGCTTATATGAAAAATAAAGGCGATAAGACCTTTTCAAAAACTTTATAAAGGTAAGTAAATGTATGAATTAGCAAAAAAAGTGATATTTAAATTTGACCCTGAGGATATGCATAATCTGGTTATAAAAGCACTTAAAACTCAAAGATTTTTAAAGGTAATTGATTATAAAAAAACTTATAAAAACCTTGAAAATGAATTATTTGGAATGAAATTTAGCAATCCTGTTGGACTTGCAGCAGGATTTGATAAAAATGCTGAAGTGGTGTCGCCTTTAGCAAATCTTGGCTTTGGCTTCATTGAAGTTGGAGCGATTACTCCTAAGGCTCAGCCAGGCAATCCTCGTCCAAGAATTGAGCGTTTAGTAGATGAACTTAGCATTCGCAATGCAATGGGATTTAATAATGATGGAGTAGAAATTGCAAAGGCAAATCTAATGCGTGAGAACTTTTCAAAACTGCCTCCGATTTTTATAAATATAGGTAAGAATAAAATTACACCTAATGAAGAAGCGATAAATGATTATGAGATTTTAGTGCGTGAGCTAAAGCCTTATGCTGATGCTTTTGTAATCAATATAAGCTCTCCTAATACTCCAAATCTAAGAGATTTACAAAATGCTGAGTTTATTGAAAATATTTTTAAAAGACTAAATGAGATTAATTCGGTGCCAAAATTTATAAAATTTGCTCCTGATATGGACTTTGGCTTAGCAACTGAACTTGCTTTAACAGCACTAGAGAATAATGCCACAGGAGTGATTTTAAGCAATACAACGCAAGATTACTCACTAAGCAAAAAGAGTGATTTAACTAAGGTTGGAGGCTTAAGTGGTAAGGTATTAGCTAATAAGTCTTTAGATATGCTAAAAGCAATAGCACCAAGTATTCATAAAAAAGGCGTGATAATTAGTAGTGGTGGGATATTTGATGGAAATGATGCGTATGAGCGTATAAAATGGGGTGCAAATTTAGTTCAAGTTTATACAGCTATGATTTTTAATGGTCCAAGAGTTGCTAGAAATATAAATGATGAACTTACAAAATTACTAAAAAACGACGGCTTAAGCTCGATAAACCAAGCCATCGGCGTAGAACTTTAAGAATTTGAAATTCCTATTTCAAATTCTTGATTTTTAGCATTGCTAGAACATAAACTAAGACAAATGAATATAAGAATAACATCTTAATAAATTCATAAAAAACGCCGTATCTATCAAAGCAAATTATATGAATATAAAAAGCTATAAAAGATATTAGAGTAATTGTTTTTGCAATTGTTCTAAAGCCTAATTTATAGCAATTTAATAAATAAAATATATCAATATAAATAATAGGCATTATTAAAATAGCAATGTAATAAAATAGCGTTTTAACAATAAATATATAATCCCTAAAGCCTTGATGAAATAGCTCTAAACAGAAAGGAATAAGCATAAGTATAAATAAACACAAGCTAAAAATAATTATCAAATTAGGCTTACTAGCACTTGTTTTAAAATCAAATGTCAAAAAATACACTAAAGAATATTTAGGATTAGCTTCATTAAAATGCCTTTCTTTTATAAAAGCTATTAAAACAAGCAAAATACTAAGCAAAACCAAAGCATAAAATGAATTAATTGCACAAAAAGATAAGAAAACAAGCAAAATTGTAATTAATAATTTTAAAGTCTTATTTTTTGTAATTGAATTAAGCCTTTGTATCACACAAGTTAAAAACACTATAAACATAGCAATTGTAAAGTTTTGATTTAAACTATTAAATATTATTTGATTATAAGCAAGTGCGACATCACGAAAATCCACACTAAAAATTGTAAAATTTGCTAATACTAAACGCACAAACCTTGAAAACTCTATCAAAAAATAAAACAAGCTAAATGCTAAAATCGGAAAAACAAAAATCATAAAGGCATACGAACGCCTACTCATAGTAGCTCTTAAATCAAAATTAGCTACATTAATCAAGGCTTCTTTTATAAAATTCATCTTCGCCTACTCCTTTAATAATTCGCAAATATCTACACCTAAAACCTTGCTTATATTATACACATGCTCTAGGTTAAAATGCTTGCCGTTTTTGTTGTTTTCGCAATTTGAATAAAAGGCAATTGATTTTATTCCTATATTTAAGGCCAATTCTAGTCGGTTCTAATTCTTTTAACATTACTTGATACAAGCTTATAAAATCTTTCTATTTCTTCAGTATTTTTCATTCATTATCTTATATAAAAATTTAACATCTAGCTTACAATACACTAAATAGATTTATTATACTTTGTGATTTTGATTTAGCTTTTTAAAAGTCAAATTCCTATTTCAAATTCTTTTTTTATTATAATCAGCAAAAAGGAGTGTTGATGAAAGAGATTTTAAAGACTTATATAGATAAAGATTATAAAGCATTTCATGAAAGGCTGGTGTTTACAAAATACGAGATTTTAGGAATTCGCTCAAATATTCTTAAAGATTATGCGAAAAATCTTCAAAAAGAAAATAAATTTGATGAGTTTTTTCAAAACTTTTTAAAAGATGAAAAATTTTATGAATACTTGCAAATCATAGCCTATGGGATAAATTATGAAAAAGATTACAAAAAAGCCTTAGATTATACGAAAAAATATCTTAATTTCGTAGATAATTGGGCGAATTGCGATACTTTAGTTCCTAAAAGCTTTAAAAATAAAGACCTAAAACCTTTAGCAAATGAATTAATTAGCTCAAATCATACTTATAAAATCCGCTTTGGGATTTTGTGCTTTATGAAATTTATTACTCCAAATGAAGGGCTAAAAATAGTTTTTGATATAAAAAGCGATGAATATTATATAAATATGGCTAGGGCTTGGTATTTTCAAGTGATGATGGTAAAGGATTTTAATCTTACTTATAACTTTTTAAGTGCTAATAAACTAGATGCAACAACTCTTAAAATGACCTTGCAAAAATGTCGTGATAGCTTTAGAATTAGTAAAGAAAATAAAGAAAAATTGAAATTCCTAATTCAAATTCTTTAAAAATTTCTTAAAACGAATTCATCATTAAATATGCTTAAATCTATTAATTGCAAACTTTGTTTTAAGTTTGCAAGATTTTTATAATCTTGAAATTTTTGTAAATAATATTTGTTTTTATAGCCTGATTTTCTTAAAAACTCATGCATATTTAAAATATCGCTAACACTTAGCAAGTCATAATGCCAAGTAGTTCTTATTTCAAATTCCACACCACTATTATTAAGTAAATCTAAAGTTTGCTTAAACTCATCAAAATAATCAAGCCCTGTTAATTCATATAATTTTTCTTTAGGTGCTTTAAAATCAATAGCAAAATAATCAGCCAAATTATTATCTAAAATGCTCTTTATTACCTTAGGATTTGAGCCATTACTATCAATTTTACACTTAAAATTAAGCTCTTTTGCAAGGCTTAAATATTTTAATAAATTAGGTGATTTCGTGCATTCTCCACCACTAAAAACAACCCCATCAAGCAAAGAAATCCTACTTTTTAAAAAGTTTTTATATTCGCTAAAGCTAATATTTGCTTTAGTGCTTTTTATAATTTCTTCGTTATAGCAATATTTACACCTTAAATTACAACCTGATAGCCAAACTATGCAAGATAAATAATCTGGATAATCAATTATGCTAAATGGGGTTATATCATAAATCATTTTATCTCGAACATTTTTCTTTCTTTATGTTCGCCTTTTTTTCCTAGATTAAAGCTTTCTACGGGTCTGTGATAGCCCATAACTCTTGTATAAACCATACATTTTGTTCTTTTTTCATTATCTATTGTCTTCATCTTAACTCCTTTTCTATAATTTCTTCATCGCACTTAGGACAATACTCATGCTCGCCTGCAATATATCCATGAATAGGACAAACGCTAAAAACAGGCGTAATTGTAAAATACGGCAAACGATAATTACTTGCAATTTTTTTCACTAAATTTTTGCATACATTTTTGTTTTCTAATTTTTCTTTCATATAAAGATGAAACACCGTTCCACCTGTATAAGCACATTGTAATTCATCTTGCATATTTAAAGCAAAAAATGGATCATCTGTATAATTTGCAGGTAATTGCGTGCTGTTTGTATAATAAATCTCTTCGCCATTTCCTGCTTGAATAATGTCATTAAATCTTTTTTTATCTTCTTTAGCAAAACGATATGTAGTTCCTTCTGCTGGGGTTGCTTCAATATTGTATAAATTACCTGTTTGAGCCTGAAAATGCTTGATTTTTTCTCTTATATAATTTACTAATTTTAAACAAAAGCTTTTGCCAAAATCTGAACTTATATCATAAGTATCATTTGTGTAATTTCTTAGCATTTCATTAGCACCATTTATTCCTATGGTAGAAAAATGATTATTAAAGCTTGGTAAATATCTCTTAGTATAAGGATAAAGCCCCCTATCATACATTTTTTTAATGAAAGCTCTTTTTAACTCAAGGCTATCACGTGCTAGCTCTAATAACTCATCTAAGCGTTTATAAAGCCCTATTTCATCGCCTTTATACAAATACCCAAGTCTAGCAAGATTTATAGTAACCACACCTATACTTCCTGTCATTTCTGCACTTCCAAAAAGTCCGCCACCACGCTTAAGCAATTCTCTTAAATCAAGTTGCAATCTACAACACATTGAACGAACTGCATTTGGTTTATAAGCGTTTTCATCTTCTATTTTATTGCCAAATTCGTCTAATTTGTATTGAGAACCTATGAAATTTTGAAAATATGATGAACCCATTTTCGCAGTATTTTCAAAAATCGCATCAGCAACATCGCTATCAAAGTCAAAATTTTCGGTTAAATTAATAGTTGGGATAGGAAAGGTAAAAGGCTGATGTGTTCTATCTCCTTCGCTTAAAACTTCATAAAAAATCTTAACAATTCTTTGCATTTCTTCTTCAAAATCGCCGTAAGTAAGCTCAAGAAGTGAGTTTTTGCCACGCTCTTTTGCTAACTTAAGTAATTCTTCATCATCTATGCCTTTAAAAAAATGAATATCGTTTGAAGTTGGAAATTGATTTTTTAAATCATCAGGACAAACAATATCAAGCGTAATATTTGTAAATGGACTTTGTCCCCAACGAGCAGGAACATTTAGGTTATAAACAAAACTTACTAAATCCCTTTTAATCTCTGCATCATTTAATTTATCTTTAAAAACATAAGGCGCAAGATAGGTATCAAAACTAGAAAACGCTTGAGCCCCTGCCCATTCGCTTTGTAATATTCCTAAGAAATTCGCCATTTGCCCTAAAGCTTCTTTAAAATGTCTAGGTGGTTTGCTTTCTACCCTACTTCTTACTCCGTTAAAACCTTCATTAAGCAATACTCTTAAGCTCCAACCAGCACAATATCCACTAAGGCAATCTAAATCATGAATATGAAAATCAGCATTCCTATGCGCTAAACCTATTTCATCATTATAAACATTATCAAGCCAGTAATTTGCAATAACTTTTCCCGCTGAATTGTTTATAAGACCTGCATGAGAATAGCCTGTGTTTGAGTTTGCTTGTATTCTCCAATCGCTTCTTTCAATATATTCGCTAATAGTAGCTGAACAATTTATGTAAGTGCCAAAATCCAAGCTTTTTTCACGGCGTAATTTTCTTGTGTGTCTATATAACATAAAGCTTTTTAAAACTTCAAATTCTCTAGCTTCAAATAAGGCTTTTTCAATTTTATCTTGAATGTTTTCTACGCTTAAAAGTTCATCTTTTTCACAATCTTTAATAAGTGCTAAAATTAAATCTTTTGAAGCTTCTTTGTTACAACTTGCGTAAGCTTTATTTATAGCTTGCTCTATTTTATATGCTTTAAAAACTTCCTTTAAACCATTTCTTTTTAGTATCATTTTGATTGTCCTTTTTGTAATGAATATTTTCATTTTAGGCTTTAAAGTTAAAGAAAAGTTGCTACTAAGTTAAGCAAAAATCAAAGTGAAACATTAAAGTAAGAAAAGCAAAAGTTTAATTTTTGTAACGATTTATTCCACCGAACTTTTGCTTATTTTGATAATTTTAATTTTAAGATAAAAAATTTTACTTTAATTATAAAAGTTTTTCTAATTCCTAATCTAAATTCTTTAAGAATTAAGAAATAGAAATTAGCTATTTTATTTCGCATAAAATTTATGAAAAATTGCTGCAATTATCATTAATAAACTTCCTAAAGCAAAATTATAAAAATCAATATCAACCTTAAAAAATATCAAATTAACAAGTATTGCAACAGGAATAATCGCATTATTCATAAGTGCTAGCGTGCCACTATTTACTAAGGTTGCTCCTTTATTCCAGCAAAAATAACCTATACTTGAAGCAATTAGTCCTAAATAAATCAAAGCTAAATATGAATTCAAATCACTTGGAATTTTGCTAAAATCTCCTAAAATCAAAAAGGCAATTAAGCTAACAATACAAGCACCTAAGAAAAAATATCCAAAGATTTCTTTATGAGATTTGATTTCGTATTTTTCGCATACTATTTTATAAAGACTTTGAGCAGCCCCAAAAACAATATTTGCAGCTTGAATTAACAAAAATCCTTTTAAAAAATCGCTACTTATTTCGCCTTGTTTGATTATAAAAGCTCCTAAAACACTTATGCTAATACTAATTAGATAAAAAGCTCTTAGTTTTTTAGAAAACAAATCATAAAACAAACTCACATAAAAAGGCGTAAAAATAGTAAAAAGTGCAACTTCGCTAACACTTAAAAATCTAAAAGAATTGTAATAAAACAAATACATTAAGCCTATTTCTAAGCTACCTATTAATATTAAAAGCAGTTTTAATTTGTTAAAAATATTTCTATTTAAAAGTGGTAAAAATACCAAAAACGCTATAAAAACTCTAATAAAAATAGCAAAATAGCTATCCATTTTGCCACTTATAAAATATCCTATAATAGGAAAAGAAAAAGCCCAAATAAATGTAGTAATCCATAAATAAAACAAATCATGCCGCCTTAAATCTAAGATATAAAAAGCCAAAAATAGCCGAGCAACAACTTGCACTTAGCACTGCTAATTTAGCACTATTAAAAATATCTGCATTTCCTTCAAATACCAAAGTATTTATAAAAAAACTCATTGTAAAACCTATTCCTGTTAAGATACTTGCTCCATATAAAATCTTTTTGCTAGATGGCAAGGTAGCTCCAAATTTATTTGCAAGCAAGCAAAATCCAAAAACACCTAATTGCTTACCTAAAAATAAGCCAAAAAATATTCCAAAAAATACACTATTTAAATTGCCTAAACTAAAATCAAGCAAAACTCCTGCATTAAATAATGCAAAAATAGGGAGTATTGCGTAATTTACATAAGGTGTTAAATCGTGCATTATTTTTTCTAAAAACTCTTTATTGTCTTTAGTTTTGAGTGGGATAAAAAAAGCACATAACATTCCTGCTAAAGTTGTATGAACTCCGCTTTCTAAAACGCACACCCAAATAAAAGCACCTGTAATTAAATAAAACATCTTATAAGTGCAATGAAAAAAATTGAGTAATAATAAAACAAAAACTCCAATAGACGCTAAAACCAATGATATATATAAAAGCTCATTTGTATAAAATATAGCAATTATAATAATTGCTGCAATATCATCAAAAATTGCAAGGCTTAATAAAAACACTCTAACGCTATTTGGAACATATTTTCTTAAAATTAGCAGTATAGCAACAGCAAAAGCAGTGTCAGTTCCTGTCGGAATTGCAAAGCCACTTAATTTATAAGAATCATAAAAATTAAAAAGCATATAAATAATAGCAGGAACTAAAATACCGCCTATTGCACCTGCAACTGGTAAAATTCTTTTTTTATTAGTATCTAATTCTCCACATAAAATCTCTTTTTTAACTTCTAAACCAATCCAAAAGAAAAAAATAGCAATCAAACCATCATTAACCCATAAAAATAAAGGTTTGCTTAGCGAATAATCAAGAAAACTAACAGACGCTCTAGCATTTAAACTTGCATCATAAAACTCGCTAAAAGATGAGTTTTTTAAAACAATTGCCAAAAAAGTCATAAATAATAATAAAAAAGCCGGTAAAAGTTCTTTGTTTATAGCTTGTATTTTCATCATTCTCCTTTTAATAAATTAAATAAAACATTCATAAAATGCTTGATTTAAAACACAAAAAGGATATTTTTCATACTAATTAAAAAAAATTAATAAAAGTTTCTATTAATAAAAATTCTTAATTAAAAAATTAAAAAAATAAAGCGAATAATAAAAATCCTAATTCCTATTTCAAATTCTTTAAAAAATCTTTGGAATTTGAAATAGGAATTTAAAATATTAAAAATAATAAGCAAGTCCTAATTCATAGCTTTCATTGCTATGTTTAATTCTTTTATAATCAGTAAAAATCGCAAAATTTTTAAATATTTTTGAATGAGTTTTGATATTAAAAATATCTAAATTATTATTTTTATAAAAATTTTTTTGATATATAAAGCTTAATTTATTTGTTTTATAAGATAACTGAAAAATAATTTTATTATTAAAATTAATGCCCTTTTTATAAAAATCAAAACCACTTAAAATTGATAATAAATAAAAATTATTAGAAAAAGTAAGCCCGCCTAAAGTTTCTAAATTAAAATAATTTTTATCCAAAACTTCATCATACGCTAGTTTTATCGTAAAGCTTGGTTTGTGATTTATGTAGTTAAAATCAGATAAACTTGCTAAATTTAATAAAGTAAAATTATCAAGTTTTAATCTCTTATTTAATTTAACTTTAGTATTAAAAAACTCAACTGCAATTCCTTTGTCAAAACCAAAATCATCTTCATAAATATCATGAATAGCTGCTCTTAGGTTTAAAAAAATATTATTATTTTTATCATAAGAAATTGCAATTTTGCTTGGATAATTTGAATAAATTATGCTTGTTTTTTCAGGTATTTTTGGTAGTTTATCAATATTTGCTTTTGATAAAAAACTTGATATTTTGTGGGTTGTATTTTTGTATTCTTCTAATGGTATTTCACTTTTACTTGCATAATAACTGCTTAATTCATTTGCTAAAGCTAGGGTTAAATAATCATTATTTGGCTCTTGTTTGTTTAAGGCTATTTCTTTTGCTTGTTTAATTTGCTTATACGAAAGATTATTTGCTTGAGTTAATATAGTATTTAATTTAGAAGCTCTGTAATGATAATTTGTTATTAGTTCTTTTTCATTCATTTTTTGAATAGTATTGCTAGGAATTATGGTGTAAAAAAAGCTACCTCTTAAATTTAAATTAGGCTTTGCATTTTCTAAAAGCCATAAAATATTATATGAGCAATTTTTATTCAAAAATAAATAAGTTGAAGTTGTATCTTTTATCTCCCATAAATGCAAAATTAATCTACGAATTTCATCTTCATTTAAAGCTAAATCATACTCATAAAGGTCCCTATTTTCACTATCTTTGTAAGTTTTTAACATATCATAATATGGTTTTAAAGAATACTTACCAACATATCCACCAAATAAGCCTTTGTATGCAAAAGCAATAGCATTCTCACTTTTTTCATCAACGTCAGCAGCCCAGTTGATAGCATAAGAAATAAGCCTTGAGTTATAGTTAGAATTAATAAGTAAAAATGTATGTCCAAACATAGAAGCAGGAGAATTTAAATAAGCTGCTGGATAAACAATACTTACTGATTTTGGATTTATGTATTCAAAAAAATTATTTAAATCAGAACAATTTAATTCTTGCGTTCTCTTAATATCTAAGTATTTTTCTAAAAATAAAGCCCTTAAAGGATATTTACATATAAAATGCAAATTATCATTGTCATTGCTAAATAAAATAGCTGAGTTTTCTTGATTTAATTTTATTTTCTTATTTAAATAATATTTTTTATCAATAAAATAATGAAACAAACTCTCGTAAAGCTCATTTTTTAAATCTTTATTTGAATAAAAAAAATCTTCATTAGTAATCTCACTTTGATTGTTTGAATAATGTAAAAGATTTTTCCATTCTTTATGTAAATATAATTTGTTTGTATCTATTGTATTTAAAAGTTTTAAAAAATATTCTTGAGAAATATTTAACTTCGTAAAATCATAAGATAGATTAAAATCTTGTGCTTTTATATAAATACAAAAGCACAAAAAAACTAATAGCTTTTTCAATTATAGAGCTGAAGCTTTGTCTAAAACTTCAGAGCCTACAACATTACTTGAATTATAAACTGCAAGATAATTAGCTCTTAAATTAGCCTTAAAACTTTCTACATCGCTTACTTCTAATAACTCCGCTAAAGTATCTAAATGCTCGCCTGTTCCTAATGCAGCCTCATTTGATAAAGCATCAAGATTAGCATTTACAAAATTAATAGCTTTTTCATTATGAACTAATCTTGCTTCTTGGCAATTTAAAGTTCCTGTTGTAATACCAAAAGTTTGATTACCAAAAGTACTATTTGTAGTAGCTTGTAATGCATATAAAATAGCTGAATCAGGATTTTTAATGATTAATGTTCCTAAACCACATCCTGTTTGAGTATTTGCACCAGCAAATAAAGAAGTACTAATAGCACCAACAACAAATAAAGAACCTAAAAGTTTCTTCATCTTATCTCCTTTTTAAACAAAAATTAAATGAATATTATAAAATTGTAAAATAAACAAAGATTAAAAGTGGTGCGCCCGAAGGAATTCGAATCCCTGACCTTTTGAACCGCAATCAAATGCTCTATCCAGCTGAGCTACGAGCGCATAAAATAAGTTGTTTGAAAAAGTGGCGGACAGAGAGGGATTTGAACCCTCGAGCCCCGATTAAGAGCTGCACCCTTAGCAGGGGTGTGGTTTCAGCCACTCACCCATCTGTCCTTGATAAGTAAAACGCATATTATATATTTTAAAAATTAGTTTTAGCTTAAATTATTCCAAAACTTGTAATTTTTCATCACATAAATTTTTCCATTCACCACTTCTACATTCTTTTAAAGCTTCTTTTGCTTTCATAAATTCTTTTTGTTCTATTAAAATTCTTGCTTCTTGATATTTTGCATAGCTAAATTCATCATCACTAAGCTTTAATTTATATAAATCAACCAAGATTTCTTTTGCTTCTTTTAAGCGATTTTTATTAATTAAAGCATCAATAGTAATAAACTCAATCTTAGGACTATATAAATTAACTCCTAAATAATTTTGTATATCAATAGCTTTCATTCCATAATTAATAGTTGAAATATCCAAATTATGACGCTTAAAGTATTCTAAAAACTCATCATACACCTCAACTAATCTTAAGCCTTTGCCATATTTTTCTAGTTGTTTTAGAGCAAAAATAGCATCGTTATATTTGTTTTGTTTTAAAAGCGCTAAAGATAAATAATAATAAGCATCAAAATACTCATGATTTTTGATTTTAAATCTTTTATTTAAAATAGAATGAATTGTTTTTTCTACTTCTTTGTAATTTTGCTTAATATATAAAATCTTAGCTTGTTGTATTCTATAAAATACTAAATCTTCATTTTCAAATTTTAATGCAAAATCTAATGCTAAATCTTTTTCTTTCTTGCGATCTAAACATTCTAAATATTTTTTCTTGTTTATAATAAACTCATCACTTACAAAATGATAATTTTTAATATAATTTAAAACATCATCACAATCATCGTTATTTAGAGCAATATTTAAAAGTTTTATTAAACTTTCTTTATATAGATTTATTAGCTCTTCATTCTCACTATCTTTAATTTTATCTTCTAATTTAAGTATTTTTTCATAATCTTGCTCTTTAAATAATAATTTTACTTCTTCATATAAAGCTCTTTTTGAAATATTATTATCATATTTAGCCATTAAAAAATTATAATATTCATGTAATTTAAAGCTGTCTTTTTCTTCTTTTTCAAAATATAAACTATCAATAGTTTCATCAATTACATTCATATATTCGCCATTAGGGAATATTTTTTTATATTCGTTTAAATACTCATCAGCTTTTTTGTAATCATTATTTTTTGCTAAAGATACTGCAAGATTTTTTAAAATTCTTTCATAATAATTATCTAATTTGCTTGAGTTTTTAAATAAAAATTCATATATCGGAGCACTTATGTCATACATTTTTTCTTTATAAAAATCATCAGCCAATGCTAAGGTTTTTTCCTTATCTTCTAATAAAAACTGCTCATTTGCATTAAATACCTTTAATACAAATTCTTTTGCTTCCTTTGCTTTATTGTGATTTATATTAATTTTTGCTAATGAAATAGCTGCTTTACTTGCAAGAACTGCATCATCTGAGCTAAATAATATATTATTATAAATTATAGTAGCAGCATCTCTTTTGCCGTGAGATAGTAAAAAGTCTGCGTAATTTAAACTTGCTAATTTTGTATAATAAGAGTTAGGATGTTCGTTATTTAATATATCAATGAAATATTCTGCATCACTTCTTTGCTCAAGTTTTAAATAAGTTTTTATCATCATTTGTAAAATTTCTGCGTAATTTTCATCGCTAGGAAATATTCTTATATAGTTTTTAGCACTTGTAATTATTTCTTCACTAAGGCTTGTATTCACATTTAATAAATTAAACATAGCCCTAATTCTATACAAATAAAACTCACTTATAAAAACACTATTTTTATATTTTTCTAAGGCTGTATTACATAAATCAAGCAATTCTTTATATTGTTTATTATCATAATATTTTTTAATACTTAAATACGCATTTATGTCGCTATTATCACTGATATTTACTGGATTTTGATCTAAATCTAAACCTTCTATAAAAGGAGTTTTTAAATCAGGAAAAATTACATCAAAATCTAAACCATTAGGACTTAAATGACCTTGCGGATATTGATAAAACACAAAGGTATAATTTTTTGATTTATTTTTATTACTTGAAAAAACTATATTATTCTCATAAAGCTTTTGCTCGCTATTTATTATAGATACATTAGTTTTTGGATAAATATATATATCTAACTTATCTTTTTTATTTTGAAATTCTAATTTAAATAATGATAAGTCTTGATTAGCTAATAATCTTGATTTACCCTTAACGCTACACTTAATATATTGTTTTAAATTCTCATCATGCAAATCATCACATGTTATATCGGTATTATTTTTAATATGTAGAACTGAAATATCTTTATTAGCTTCTTTGCCTGTGTTTATAAATAATTCAAAAGAATACAAATAAACAAAAGAGCAAAGAAGTAATAATTTTTTCATCAGCTAATATAATCTAAACCTAAACTTGCTACAAATGAAGCAATAACTGCTAACACAAATGCTATTTTTTGTGCGTTATTAAAATATAAAAATCCTATTTCTTTATCAGCAAAAATAGCTTTTATAAATCTTAAATAAGCAAATAGCATAATAATTGAACTAACAGCCATACAAATAGCTGCATAAATATTTACATGAAGTGCAATATTAATAACTCCTACTTTAGCAAAGAATACTCCAAATGGCGGAAGTGCTGCTAAGTTAAGCAGTAAAATCACAATACAAATTCCAAGTAATGGATATTTTTTAAATACGCCTTGCAAATTATCATAAGAACTATCCTTAAATGCTCCTAAAAACATAAATAAAGCAATATTTACAAAAGCAAAAGTTAAGAAATAATATAAAAACATACTAGCTGATAAATCAACAAAAGCTAAAGTTGAATAAGCAAAAGATGAATGCGAAACAGAACTATATACAAGCATTAATTTAGCATTATCTTGCTTTAGCGACATAACACTAGCAAATAGCATAGAAATACAAGCAATGATTAAAACAATTTCACTTACATTAAAGAAATTATCAAAAGAACTAATAAATCTAAATGCAAATACCATCATTGCAATTTTTGGAACAATTGAAATAAATCCAGCTAAACTTGAATCAGCCTTTACATAAACATCTTTAAGCCACATATGAAGTGGAGCGATTGATAATTTAAATAAAATTGTAAGACCTACCATTACAAATGATAAAACACCTGCCGTGCTAACAACTTGTAATGTTCTTAATTCTAAACTTGCACTATCAAAGTAATACATAGCAGAACCCATAGCAAAAAATGCTGAGCCTAGCATTCCGTAATTAAAATATTTTAAAGCTCCATCTATTGCTTTTTTCTTAAATGCTATTAAGCTATAAAGAGCTAAAGATGAACCTTCAAGAGTTATAAACGCTACGATTAAATTATTTGTGCTAACCATAAAGCTAAGGCATGAAATCATCATTAAAAATAATGCAAAAAACTCGCCTTCATCTGCTCTTTTGTTTGCAAGTAAGAAATAAATAGCCGATAAATAAATCAAAATACTTGAATATTTTGCTAAATCATCATATATAAACAAGCCAAAAAAACTTTGCATATAAGAATCAGTGCTTATTTTACAAACAAGAGCTAAGATAAGAGCTAAAATACTAAGTCCTTTTAAAGCTTTTAAATCAAATTTATAAAATAAACTAGCTACTAGTATAAAACACGCAATAACTATTAATATAAGCTCTGATAAAATCAGTGATACATTTAAATCTAGTTGCATACAAACTCCTTATATAGCAAATTTAACATAATCTAAAATCATATTAGGATTTACTCCAAATACAATTATTATTATTGCTATAAATGTTAAAATCAATACTTGAAAAACGCAAGTGTTTATACTAACATTAGAATTACTTGTGCTTAAAAAGCTCTTTCTAAACATATTTAACATATAAATAGCACCTAAAATAACTACTAAAGTAGCAAATACACCAGCAATCTTGCTTGCTGCAAAAACACCATAAAGAACTAAAAACTCACCCGCAAAGCTAATAGTTAAAGGTAGTGATATTGAAGAAAATAACAATACTCCAAATATAAAAGTCATATAAGGCATAGCTTTAGCAAGACCTTTTAATTCATCTAAATTATAAGTTTTATAATTATCTTTTATAATCTCAGCATAGAAAAACATTGCCCCACTTACAATAGCATGAGCTACCATATATAAAACAGAACCTGCTAAGGCAATAGGATGCATTACAAAAATACCTAAACAAATTATTCCTAAGTGTGAGATTGAACTCATTGCACTTAATTCTTTAAAGTTTTTTGCATTGCTTGCTAAAATAGCTGCATAAATTGCTGAAATTATACATAAAGAATAAATTATTCCGCTAAGCTCACTAATACTAGCAGCAAATAAAGGAACACAAAATTTAATCATTCCAAAAGGAGCCATTTTAAAACTTGCAAGCATTACTGAAACAAAATTAGGAGCTTTTGAATAAGTCTTAATCGCCCAACTATGGAAAGGAAAAATAGGAGCTTTTATAGCAAAAGCTAAGAAAAAGCTTAAGAATAATAAAGTGTTTTCTTTAGCACTTAAATTACTTGTAGAAAAATAACTCATATCAAAATTTAAAATAGCATTATTCACTCTTGCATTATAAGCTAAATAAATCATAGCTACAAGCATAAAAATAGAACCTAAAAACGCAAATACGAAAAACGATCTTGCTAGTTTTGCTTCATTATTTTTAACCATTAAATATAAAAGTGGTAATAATGATGCTTCCCAAAATACATAAAACAATAAAGCATCATTTGCTAAAAACAATCCATTCATACAAGCACTTAAAATCATAGCACTTATTAAAAAATCTCTTTTTTGATTTGAGAAAAAACACATAGATAAAAATAACATTAAATTAGCTACAAATGCTAAAGTAAATGCTATCTCATCTGCTTTTAAATTAATTCCGAAATTAAAAGCCTTAATAAGCGTATAATTAAAAATATGCAAATCTTCAACAATAACATAATAATTAAGGCATAAAATTATGAAAGAAAATAAAATTCCACTAACTTTAACAGCCTTATCATTTATAAAATAAGCACTTGCACCGAAAATCAAAGGTAAAAATATCAATAAACTAAGCATATATCACCACCATTGTTAAAAGTAAAAACGCACAAAAAGCACCTATAAACACTATATGAAGAGTTAGGCTATTGTTTTTGTGTTCGCAACAAATAAGATTAATAATCTTCTTTGGACATTCAAAAATTAAAGCATACAATCCTTCTTCAAAACCTGTTAAAACTTTTGATAAACACTTATAAGGATTTATAAAAATAATCTCATAAAGTTTTGGTATATAGTATTCATTTTCTAAAAGCTTTTTATATTTGCAATTACAAGTTTCTTTAGAGCCGTTTTTATACACAAAAATTGCCAAAACAATACCAGCAATAGCAACTACTAAAGATACAGCTATTAATAAATAATTATGGTGTAATTCTTGCATAGGTATTCTTATAAAATCAAAAAATGAACTATCCCAAAAACCTGAAATAATAGCTAAAACTGCAAGTGGCAACATAGCAAATAGTGCAATAGGTTTTGCTTCATGTGGATGGATATTATGATTTTGTGGAGCAAAAAATACCATCATAATTAGTCTAAAGCTATAAAACGCAGTTAAAAATGCAGTAAATAATAAAACAGCATAAATGCCGTAATGATCGCTTATGAATGCAAAATCTAAGATTTTATCTTTTGAGAAAAATCCTGCAAATGGATAAATCCCACTTAAAGCTAAACTTGCAAGTATCATTAAAACCGCAGTAATCTTCATAGGCTTATATAATTTTCCCATTTTATAAATGTTTAATTCATCGTGCATTGCATGCATTATATTTCCTGCACCTAAGAATAATAAAGCTTTAAAGAATGCGTGAGTTACTAAGTGAAATAAAGCTACTTTATATGCGCCTAATCCACAAGCAACGAACATATAACCTAATTGCGAAAGAGTAGAGAATGCTACAATTCTTTTTAAATCTTTTGCAGCAATTGCCATTGAAGCAGCAAAAAGTGCTACAAAAGCACCCAAACAAGCTATAAAATAACTAACACTTGGAACCAAAGAAAATAAATCATGAGAGCGAATTATTAAATAAACCCCAGCAGTAACCATTGTTGCAGCGTGAATTAATGCTGAAACTGGTGTTGGACCTGCCATTGCATTAGCAAGCCAAGTATGGAATGGAAACTGAGCTGATTTACCCATGGCACCTACAAATAATAAAGCTGCTATTAAGGTTAAAACATTTGGATTTAAAGTTTCGTGAAAATTTAAAATCCCAAAAACTTCCTTATAGCTTAAAGTTCCGAAATTAAAATATATTAAAAATATTCCTAAAAGCATTGCAAAATCGCTAATTCTATTCATAATGAAAGCTTCATTTGCTGCTAGTGAGAATTTTTCGTTTTGATACCAAAATCCGATTAATAACCAAGAACATAAGCCAACGCCTTCCCAACCTACGAATAATAATAAGAAGTTATCACTCATAACAAGAATTAGCATACAAAATACGAATAATCCTAAAAATGCAAAAAACTTGTTAAATCCAGCGTCATGCTCCATATAATAAATACTATAAAAATGAACGCAAGTTGCAACTAAAGTAACAACGCACATCATAGTAAGGCTAACAGAATCTATTAAAAGACCGAAATTAATTCCTAATAAGCCTATCCACTGACCTAAATTTAGATAAAAATTTACATTCATTAAATGATAAAGCGAGATTAAAGAATAAACAAAAGCAAGCAACATCAAATAAGAACAAAAATATCCTATTACCTTATTTTTAGGTGAAAAAGAATAAATCCCTGCAAAAATCGCACTTAATAGCGGTAAAAATAAAACATATAAAACACTCATTTGTAATCTCCAAAATCAAGACTCTTTGTTTGTCTATATTTAATCACACAAAAACTAAGTCCTATCGCAATCTCACAAGCAGCTATTGCCATTATAAATATCGCAAATACTTGCCCATCTAAAGCATTATGTAGCTTAGAAATTGATACAAAAGCAAGATTTGCAGCATTTAGCATAATTTCTGTTGATATAAAAAACATTATTAAATTTTGTCTTCTTAATACCCCAAATAAACCTACTAAAAACAAAATAAGTGATAATAATAAATAATTCATTGCTCATCCTTTATTTTCTTAGCAACTAAAACAATAGCAGCTACTATTACCATCAATAAAATCAATGCAACTATTTCAAATGCTAAAAGATATTTTGTAAATAAAATTATTCCTAAGCTACGAGTATTCTCAAGCTCTTCGCTTACTAATAAGGTTGACTTAGATGAATTAAGTTTAAAACCTAAAGACATAATAACCATAAGAGCACTTGCTAAAATACTCAAAGTAAAAAAAGTCTTTTTATGTTTTAGATTTTCTTTTAATTCTTTACTTAAATCAAAAAACATCATAGCAAAACTATAAAGTCCTAAAACAGCTCCACTATAAACAATAATTTGTGCAGCACCTAAAAACTCAGCACCTAATAAAAAATAATGAGCACTAAGCAAAACCATTCCACAAGCAAGAGAACTAAGAGAATATAAAATATTTTTAGAACTTACAGCTATAACAAAAAATCCCGTAACTAACGCGGCGAAAACATAAAACACAAATAACTCAAACATCTTTTGCCTCTTTATTAGTTTTTTCTTCGCTAGAATTTGAATTAGGAATTAAAGCTTCCCTTTCTTTCATTACATCATAATAATTAGGGGTTTGTTTAACAAACTCATCAGCATCAGCTCTTAAACTTCCACTTCCTTCAAATTCAACTTGATTAATTAAATCATCAATAGGAGTTAATATATCTTTTTTATGAGCGAAATACGCTCTTTGCTCTGCTGCATTTTCATATTCAACCCCATGAACAATAGCAAGCTCAGGGCAAACCTCAGCACAAAATCCACAATAAATACAACGACCAAGATTAATAGAATAATTACTTACAAGCTTTCTTCCATCTTCGCCTAATTTTGTCTCCATTCTAATACAATTTGAAATACAAATTTTTTCGCATAATCCACAGCCTATGCAACGCTCAGTTTCGCTTTCTATAAATCTTTGCAATCTATGAACAGCACGATAGCGATTATCAAGCTTGATTTTTTCCATAGGATATTTAATAGTTGCTGTATTACCCCTTTTAAAGGTTTCGTTTATAATAAATGCTAAACCACTGATTAAGTCAGTATTTAAGCATCTTTTTACACTTCTTATAAATTTTTCATAAGGAGTTAAGATTAGTTTTCTTTTTTCATCTACTACATAATACTTTTTCATAAGCTCTCCTTATAATGCTAATAATGCAGTTATGATTAAATTAGCACCTGCAACAGGTAATAAAATCAAATAACTCATTCTCATAATTTGATCAGCTCTTAAATGTGGAAAAGTTCCCCTAGCCCAAAAATACCATGAAAACACAAAGCATATTTTTAAAATCATAGCAATTGCACCTGGTATAAAATAAAAATCATTATATCCACCAAGGAATAGTAATGAAATTAAAATTGAGCCTAAAATCATACTAGCATACTCACCTATAAAAAACATTCCCCAACGAAGACCACTATACTCAGTTCCATAACCAGCAACTAATTCAGGGTCGTTTTCTGCTAGACATAAAGGAGTTCTATTTGTTTCCATAAATACAGCTATTGTAAATAATATACAAGCTACAGGTTGCTTAAATACTAGCCATGATAAAATTCCACCTTCTTGATAAGCATTAATATCAACCAAACTCATAGAACCTGTTAGTAATACAACAGCAAGTAATGAAAGACCGCTAACACCTTCATAAGAAATGATAGTTACTAAAGCTCTAGCACCACCAATTAAAGGATATTTACTTGAGCTTGCCATACCACCTAAAAATATAGCATAAGCACAAAGCGAAGAACACCCAGCAATATATAAAACTGCAATATTTACATCAGCAATTATAGGCTTAATTGTATGTCCAAATAATGTAAATTCAGGAAAAATTGGCACAGCAGCAAAAGCCATAAAAGCACAAATTGCAGAAATTAAAGGAGCAACCTTAAATACCTTACTATTTGTCATATAAGGGATTAAATCTTCTTTAGTAAATAGTTTAATCATATCAGGAACGATTTGTAAAACCCCAGCAGGTCCTACCATATCAGGTCCAAGTCTTCTATGAACATAGCCTAAAACTTTTCTTTCTAAATAAGTTGCAAAACCTGCTAATGAAGCAAAAATTGCAATTACTAAAAGACACTTAATTAGTGTAATTATTACAAAAAACATTGTTTCACTCATGGCTTATTTCCTTTATATTTAACGCATAATAACGTCTTGTTTTAAAGAATTTATAAGGATTTATCTTATCATCAAATGTAGGCAAGTATGCACCATTTTCAATATCTTTATCAAGAACTACCTTAATGATAATTTCATCTTTATCATCATAAATCTTCACCATAGAATTTTCTTTTAAATTATGCTTTGCTAAATAATCTTTACTTGCATAAAGAGAGGCACATTCATTAAAAAAGCTTGATTTATTTGTGTATTTTGATAGATTTCCAACAGGATTTGCAAGTATTACAACATCATCTTTATTGCACTCACAAGCTAATTGTTGATTTTGTGGGATTTGTAATTCCTGATTCAAATTCTTTACAAATTCGCAAGTATTTATTAAATAACCGCGATGATTATTTCCTGCATTATCATAATAATTCGTTAAATCATCAAAAGCTATATTTAAAAATCCTTTATCTTTAGGTAATTGCTCTGTGTAATCAATTGTATATTTAGCATTTAAGCCTAATTCATTTGCTAAATCATTTAAAAAATATCCTTTAAAGCTTAAAGCAGCATTTGTAGGAACTAATCTTGCATCATAATTTACAAAAGTTCCTTCTTGCTCTATCAAGCTTGAACTTGCTAAATTATTATGTTCATCATTTGAGAATGAAAAGTCTCCACGCTCATTATAACCCATAGTAAATCCATCACAAGCTTTGCTTAATTTACATATTAAACTAACACCTAAAGTATTAGTGCGAGGTGGTATTAGCATTACTTTAAAATCTGTTGATTTTTGAATATTTGCAAGTAAATACGCTAAATATTTTGCATTTTCATGATAGAAGTAATCATTTCCTACAATTAAAGTAAAATTAGATTTCTTTAATAATAAATCTTTTAATTTATCTTCATCAAAGCCTAATTCTTTTGCAAGGCTTGATTTTTTAATTGTTTGAGTTTGCTTTTCTTTAATTTCATTACCTTCAGCATCTTTTGATTTAACTTCTACTTCAATTTGTTCTTCATAAAAGGCTTCTTTTATATAGCCTAAATCTTGTGGTAAATCTTTTGCAAAATACTGCAAAATAAACTCAAGAACTTTTGCTTCTTTACCATAATCACAAGCTACATTTACGAAATTTTTAGCAATTTTTGAAAGTTTAGTGTCTTTAATAGGATGAAAATAAAGCCCAGCACCCTTATTCATAACAATAGCATTATTTACTTTATATGATAAAGTAGGATTGTCGTGTCTTAAAAAACTTCCTGCAATAACAATAAAATCAGATTTTTTTACATCTTCACTACTTGCATTATAAAAACTACCTGCAAAAGAACAAAAAGTCTTTAAAAACTCTTGAAAGCATAAAGCTTCATTGTTTACTAAATTAAAGCCAAATTTAGCTCTTAATAATTCTAAAATATATGCTTCTTCGTTTGTTATATAGCTATTAAACTTAACATTTTTAATCTTATTTTCTTTAAATAATGAAACCAAGCGATTAAACTCAGCTGTATCTTTACCCTTACAATCACTTGTAATATCATAAGCAAATCTAGCTGCTTTATTTAAGGTTGTAAAATGAAAATCATTTGAAACCCTATAAATCATTTTAGAATTATCTTTAATACTTTTTTGTTTTATATCATAATATAAAAGCTCGCAATCACTACTATGTGGATTGCTTGCAGGTATGCGAGTAAGCTCCCATGCATTTGAGCGATATTGAAAGTTTTTATTTATTAAAGCTCCAGTTGGACATACACTAACACACTCTCCACACTCTTGACATTCAAGGCTTTTATCATTTTGTGGAGATATTAAAGATTTTTGAAATTTTGTCCATACTGCATAAGCGTCTTTACCCATAGTATCTTTAAAATCTTTATCAGGTGCATCACCACCACGAGCAGTGGTTTTTAATTCATTATCACCGATTTTATCCTTACATACCGTAATACATCTTTCGCATACTATACAAAGGCTTGGGTCGTATTGTAATAAACCCCAATCTTTATGGCGTCTATCTATTTCTTTTATCCAGTGATTTTGTGTATCTACTTTAGCTTTATGAGTGAAGTTTTGTAATTCACATTCTCCACTTTTATCACAAACACCGCATTGTAAAGGGTGATTTATACAATAAGTTTGCATGATTGCATTACGCTCATCCCATAATTCTTGCGTATTACTTAAAACTTGCATTCCATCTTTTACTTTAGTATTACATGCATAAGAGCGTTTACCATCAACTTCAACCATACACATTCTACAAGCTAAAGTTGGACTACAATCGTTTAAATAGCAAATTGCAGGGATAAAGATATCATTAGCACGAGCAACTTGCAGTACATAATCGCCTTCATTTGCTATACATTCTTTACCATTGATATTAATTTTCATTGCTTACTCCTTTAACTACACAAGGACTAAAAGCGTAATTATTTTCTTTTTTACTTAATGCAAAAAGTCCTTTTAAGCTACTATCAATTTTTACTTGTTTTCTTAATACTTTGTTTTTAGTCTTTATATCTACTAAATCAAATTCTTTAATTCTTGCAAGAGCAGCAAATGCTGGGCTTACAATAAATTCATCATTTTCTAAACATTCATATAAAATTAAACCATTATTATCATCTAATTCTTCTAAATTAGAAACCTTTAGCTCATAATCAAACATTAGCTCAATATTAAAATGTTTAGCTAGTTTTTTTGCAAAATAATAAATATTTTTATCTTTATGATAGAGCAAATTACTATCTAATAATATTAAATTAGCATCTTTTAAAAACTCTAAAATCTCTCCTGCTTCTTCTTCTCCAAAGCAGCTTTCTGCACTAAGCTCTCCTATATCAAATTCATCTAAACCTGCCATAGTGCAAAGTAAAGCTAAAACATAGCATTCAGTTCCTAATTCGCATTTATAAAACTCTTGTTTTAAACGCTCATCAAAAAAACTGCCTATATTAATTATTTCATCGTTTTTAAAATTATTTAAGACTTCTTTGCTTGCATAATTTAAGAAGCTTAAAATTTTCATTTTGCTTCCTTTTTAATAATAATAGTCCAATCACATTGATTAAACTTAAGTGAATTCATCATTTTGCAATTATTATTAGCTACAAACTCGTAAGCTTTATCAATATTTGAAAAATCTCCAATTTCAAACAATACAACTAAAACTTCGTTTTCTTTAGCATTATCTATATGATTTTTTAAATCTACGAATAAATCTTTACTTTTTCTAAGGTCAATTCTTCTCATCTATCAATCTCCCCTAAAACAATATTAGTTGAACCCATAATAGCAACAACATCTGCTACATAAGTTCCAACAAGTAATTCTTCATAAAAAGAACAATGCCAAAAACTAGGAGTTCTAGCCTTAAGGCGATATGGTCTAGTTGAACCATCACTTTTTATAAAGTATCCAAGCTCACCTTTAGGACTTTCAGTTGGAACATAAACATCTCCAACAGGTGGGCGAAGACCTTGAGTAACCAATACGAAATGCTGCATTAAAGAATAATTTTGTGTCATAATTTGCTCTTTGCTAGCGCTTACAAATTCTTTATTATTACAAATTAATTCAGGAGAACTCTCTCTATACATAGGAACTAATTGTCTAAGTATTTTTACGCTTTCACGAAATTCTTGCATATAGCATTTATATCTTGCGTAAGTATCACCTTGTTTTGCTACTGGAACTCCGAATTGAACTTCATTATATAACAAGTATGGCTCTTCTTTTCTAATATCCCATTCAACACCACTACCACGAAGCATAACACCACTACAACCCCAGTTTAGTGCTTGTTCTTTTGTAACAACTCCAACTTCTTCAGTCCTTAAACGCCAAATTCTATTATCATCAAGCAATGTTTCATAGTCTTTTACATCGTTTAAAAATTTATCACAAAATCTTAAAAGCTCTTCATTAAAACCTTGTGGTAAATCAAGCATAGCTCCACCAATTCTCATAGATGAATGTGTAAGTCTTGCTCCACAATATTTTTCAACCAAATCCATTACATATTCACGCTCTCTAAAGCAATATAAAAACACAGTCATTGCTCCAATATCAAGAGCGTGGGTAGCAAGCCATAATAAGTGGCTTGCAATTCTATTTAATTCTAATAGCATCATTCTAATAATTTGAGCGCGTCTAGGGATTTCTAAACCACAAAGCTTTTCAACTGCAGCTACATACGCATAGTTATTTGCACTTGCTGCTACATAGTCCATTCTATCAGTAGTAGGAATAAATTCTTGATAAATCATATTTTCAGCCATTTTTTCCATACCACGATGCATGTAACCTATCATAGGAACACACTTTACTACCTTTTCGCCATCAAGCTCTAAAACTAATCTTAAGTTTCCATGCGAGCTTGGGTGCTGAGGACCTAGGTTTATAATCATTCTGCCATCTTCTTTTGTAAAAGCTATATTTTCATAATATGGTTTTAATTTTGATGGTATTTGCATTATCTTCTCCCATCTATATATTTTGAATCTGCGCGTTTAATTTTCTTAACAAACATAACGCCTTCATCTTCTTGATATTCTTGCTTATAAGCAATGCTTATAGGCTCAGCTCCTTTTGGAACTTCATGATAAATTCTTGAGAAATTATTAGTATCATCGCAATCAACTCTACCTGCATCACGATTCTCAGGACCAACAACCTCACGATAATCTTTGCCAAAAATTCTATCAATTTCATACCATTGTGCAAATTCATCACCTTGTAATGGATATGATTTTTTAAGCGGATGATCAAACCAATCATCAGGCATTAATAATCTTTTTAAATTAGGATGATTAATGAAATTAATTCCTAACATATCATAAGCCTCACGCTCAGACCAATTTAAACCCTTAAACACGCAAACTCCACTCTCAATAGTTTCGTTTGCTTTACAGGTTGTAACTATTCTAATTCTTTGTTTTTTAGTCATATTTAATAATAAATATTGAACTTCGTATGAATTATCTTTTGCTAAAAAATCAGAGCAAATTAGTTCGGTAAAAGATGTAAATCCTAAATCTTTAGCTAATCTTAAAGCTTTTAAATTATCTTCTTTATTTATAAAAAACACTGCAATATCTAATTCTACGAAAGAATTTGAAATAGGAATTATGTTTTGAAATTCATTGTATAAATATTCAAATTCACTACCTATTGTTGATACTTTATTTGTCTGTGGTGCATGATAAAATCTATCTTTATAATAATCTTGTTTTTGTGCATTTATCCTATCTTTGTACTCTCTCATCATACCAACCTTTTTGCTGCTATTTTTTTACATATTTTTTCTTTTCTTATCTTTTTTTGAAGTATCATTAAAGCAAATTGAAAAGACTCAGGTCTAGGCGCACAACCAGGCACATAAATATCAACAGGAACAATTCTATCTACACCTTGCACGGTTGAATAAGTATTAAACATACCGCCAGTATTCGCACAGCTACCCACTGATATAACCCATTTTGGATCAGGCATCATATCATATAATCTTCTTGTAAATTCAGCATGTTTTTTACTAAGAGTTCCAGCTACTAACATTACATCACTATGTCTTGGACTTGCTCTAAAAATAGTTCCAAATCTATCAAAATCATATCTAGAACCACCGCCTGCCATCATTTCAATAGCACAACATGCAAGACCATAAGAAAAAGCCCATAAAGAGTTACTTTGTCCCCAACCAACTAACTTATCAACAGAAGTTAAAGCTATTGGCATACCATTTGTATTTAGTTGATGCTCTGCCATTTTAAAGCTCCTTTCTTATAAGCATAAATAAATCCAATTAAAAGTAAAACAAAAAAGCAAACCATTTCAATCAATGCAAATAAGCCTAATTTTTTATACATTAAAGCCCAAGGATACATAAACACAACTTCTATATCAAATAAAATAAAAATTAGTGCGAAAATAAAAAATTGTGAGTTGATTTTAACAGCTTGTTTTTGTGGTAATGGACCACATTCATAGGGTCCTAAGCCTAATTTTTTTCTATTTTTTCTAGCTAAAGAATTGCCTATTGTTTTAGCCAAAAAAACTAGTCCAAAAAATAAACCAGTAGCAATAACTAGCATTGCCAAAATACCAAAATATTGAATTTCTACACCCGAACTAGACATTTTGTTCCTTTCAAAAAATTGTTTTGGATTTACGAAAATAATCCATAAATGATAATCAAAAAAACTTAATTATTTCTTGCTTTTAATTAAGTATTAAAGTATTAAAACTTTTTTAAGAAAAAATATTATATAATTCGCACTTTTTAATAAATTTTTTGAAAGGATGAAACGTGCCTACCATAAATCAATTGGTTAGAAAAGAACGCAAAAAAGTGATTGTAAAGTCTAAATCACCAGCGTTAAAGGATTGCCCACAAAGACGTGGCGTATGTACAAGAGTTTATACTACAACTCCTAAAAAACCTAACTCAGCGTTAAGAAAAGTTGCAAAAGTTAGATTAACAACAGGATTTGAAGTTATTAGTTATATCGGTGGTGAAGGCCACAACCTACAAGAGCACAGCATTGTTTTAGTGCGTGGCGGAAGGGTTAAGGACTTACCAGGTGTTAAGTATCACATTGTTCGTGGTGCATTAGATACTGCAGGTGTTGCAAAAAGAACAGTTTCAAGATCAAAATACGGAACAAAAAGACCAAAGCCAGGTCAAGCAGCAGCTCCTACAAAAGGCAAAAAATAATAAAGAGTTTCGCAGATTCGCAGCTTAGATATGCGGCGTAATTTGAGTAAATTAAAAATTTTAAGTTGAAGAGGAAAAAATGAGAAGAAGAAGAGCACAAGTTAGAGAAGTTCTAGCTGATCCTATTTATGGTAGTAAAGTAATTACAAAATTTATTAATTCATTAATGTATGATGGTAAAAAATCTATTGCTACTGAAATTTTATATGGTGCGATTGATTTAATATCGTCAAAAAATAGCGAAGTTAAAGGTATTGATGTATTCAATGATGCTATTGAAAATGTTAAGCCTGTATTAGAAATTAAAGCTCGCCGTGTTGGTGGTGCAACTTATCAAGTTCCAGTTGAAGTTCGCCCAGTTCGTCAACAAGCTCTAGCAATTCGCTGGATTATCCTAAATGCTAGAAAAAGAAGCGAAAGAACTATGATTGAAAAACTAGCAGGTGAGTTAATGGATGCAGCAAATAGCAAAGGTGCAGCATTCAAGAAGAAAGAAGATACTTACAAAATGGCAGAAGCTAACAAAGCGTTTGCACATTATAGATGGTAAGAAGGAGTTAATATGTCAAGACAAACTCCTTTATCACGTGTTAGAAATATCGGTATTGCTGCGCATATTGATGCTGGTAAAACTACAACATCTGAAAGAATTCTATTCTTCACGGGTATGAGCCACAAAATTGGTGAAACCCATGAAGGAACAGCAACAATGGACTGGATGGACCAAGAGAAAGAAAGAGGTATTACAATTACTTCTGCTGCTACAACTTGCTTTTGGAAAGATCATCAAATTAACCTAATTGACACCCCAGGCCACGTTGACTTCACTATTGAAGTTGAGCGTTCAATGCGTGTTCTTGATGGTGCTGTATCAGTGTTTTGTTCAGTTGGTGGTGTTCAACCACAAAGTGAAACTGTTTGGAGACAAGCAAATAAATATCATGTTCCAAGAATTGTATTCGTTAATAAAATGGATAGGGTTGGAGCAAACTTTTTCAATGTTGAATCACAAATTAAAAACCGCTTAAAAGCTAATCCAGTTCCAATTCAAATTCCAATCGGTGCTGAAGATACTTTCCGTGGTGTAGTTGATTTAGTAAAAATGGTTGCTTATGTTTGGGATGATGATAAAAAACCAACAGATTATAAAGAAATTGAAATTCCTGCTGAAGTAAAAGAACAAGCAGAAGAATATAGAACAAAATTAGTTGAAGCAGTAGCAGAAACTAGTGAAGAGCTAATGGATAAATACTTAAGTGGAGAAGAGTTAAGTATAGAAGAATTACACGCAGGTATTAAAAAAGGTTGTCTTGATTTATCAATTATACCTATGTGCTGCGGAACTGCATTTAAAAACAAAGGTGTTCAACCATTACTTGATGCAGTTGTAAAATACTTACCAGCTCCTGATGAAGTTGCAGATATTCGTGGTCAATATGAAGATGGCACTGAAACAAGTGTTAGATCAACAGATGATGGCGAATTTGCTGGACTTGCATTCAAAATTATGACTGACCCATTCGTTGGACAACTTACTTTCGTTCGTGTTTATCGTGGTAAACTTGAAAGCGGAAGCTATGCGTATAACGCAACAAAAGATAAAAAAGAAAGAATTGGCCGTTTATTAAAAATGCACTCAAATAAGCGTGAAGAAATTAAAGAACTTTATGCTGGTGAAATCGGTGCTATCGTAGGTCTTAAAGACACATTAACAGGTGATACTCTATCAAGTGAAAAAGATAAGGTAATCCTAGAAAAAATGGATTTCCCTGATCCTGTTATTAGTGTTGCAGTTGAGCCAAAAACTAAAGCTGACCAAGAAAAAATGGGTATCGCACTTAACAAGCTTGCTCAAGAAGATCCAAGCTTTAGAGTATCAACTGATGAAGAAAGCGGACAAACAATTATTTCAGGTATGGGTGAATTACATCTTGAAATTATTGTAGATAGAATGCTACGTGAATTTAAAGTTGATGCTGAAGTAGGTAAGCCACAAGTTGCTTATCGTGAAACAATCCGCCAAACAGTTGAGCAAGAATACAAATATGCAAAACAATCAGGTGGTCGTGGTCAGTATGGTCACGTATTCTTACGCCTAGAGCCACTAGAGCCAGGTAAAGGATATGAATTTGTTAATGATATCAAAGGTGGGGTTGTTCCAAAAGAATATATTCCTGCAGTTGATAAGGGTATTCAAGAAGCACTACAAAATGGTGTTTTAGCGGGATATCCAGTAGAAGATGTAAAAGTTACATTATTTGATGGTAGCTATCACGAAGTTGACTCAAGTGAGATGGCGTTTAAATTAGCTGCTTCAATGGGATTTAAAGAAGGTGCTAGAAAAGCTGGTGCAGTAATTCTTGAACCTATTATGAAAGTTGAAGTTGAAACTCCAGAAGACTACATGGGTGATGTTATCGGTGATTTAAATAAACGCCGTGGCCAAGTAAACAGCATGGATGAGCGTGGTGGAAATAAAATTATTGCAGCATTCTGCCCACTAGCTGAAATGTTTGGATATTCAACTGATTTAAGAAGCCAAACTCAAGGTCGTGCTACATACTCAATGGAATTTGACCACTATAGTGAAGTTCCAAGAAACGTTTCTGAAGAAATTATCAAAAAAAGAAATATGTAATATCAAGCTAGGGTGAAAACCCTAGCTCTTTCAAATATAAAACTCCAAAAAGGTCCTCATAGCTCAGCTGGATAGAGCGTAGAATTCCTAATTCTAAGGCCACAGGTTCAACTCCTGTTGGGGACACCATTCGCTTATTTTTCTAATATATCTTTTTATATAAACCAATTTTTACTCCTTAAATACGACATTTAAGCTTTTTTTAAAAAATTAATTTTATATTCTTTATAATTATTCACATATAATTCGTATAATTTTAGGAATACTCTGTTGGGGTGCTTGAGGTTTTTACAAAAAATTACTTTAAACAATCACAAAAAAATGAATAAGCATTGATAAATAAGCAAATACAAACATTAAAACCTAAAAATAAAAATTAATCGTTTATAATAATATTTACACAAGAACAAACATTCAAAGACCATTCGTTCATTCTTCACTAACTATCATTGCTTTCAATATTTTATAACTTTAATTATATTTGTTATTCTAAAGCAAAATATAAATATTTAAAAAACAATAAAATAATAAAATAAATTTTAAAAGGTAATTGATTTCATATAAAGAACTTATATTTTCAGTAGAATTTGAATTAGGAATTTAAACCCTTTTATCATATAAATTCTCACCATCTTTATAAGCTAAAAATAAAGCTAATAAATCTCTTTCATCTTTTATCTTACGTGGGTCAATCTTGCTTAAAATCTCTTCCATACTCTCACGCACATTATCACTTTTAGCTTCTATGGGCTTAAATATTTTTTGCTCTTCTTCGTTTATTTCATCTATATTGGTTTTTTTGCTTTCTATTTTTTCTTTAATCTCTAAATACTTTTGCTTAAAATCATCTACGCTTAAACTCTCATCAGCAAAAAGCTCCATAATCTCATCAGAATATTCTTTAGGGATTTTAAAAAATCTTCCACTTAAATTTAGCCCTTCAATACTATTATCTTTTAAAAATTGCACTAAATCCTTTACCTCATCAGCACTTGCATTACCTTGATATGCCTTTTGATAAACGCTATTAGTTTTAATGCCGAATGCTACTTGAGCCTTTAACTTAAACTCACTAAGCCTTGCGTCATCGCCTTTTTGATATTTAAATATTTCTTCATTGCTTGGCAATTCTTCATAAGGATTTGAACCATAAAATAAAATTCCTTTATAAAGATGACTTTCTAAAGCATTAAAAATTTCGCTACCTTTTTCATAAGCTCCTATTTTACCAAGCACGGCATTTGGCTCATAAGTGCCCCACTCATCTTGCGCGGCGTCTTTTAAAATCTTTACGATTTGCTCTGTTAAACTATCTTGCTTTATTTCTTTTGTAACTTCATTATTTACTTTTATATTATTCGTAAAACCAACATTAAGACTTGAATTAATTTGCATTTTTAACCCCCATTTGCTTAATATCGGCAAATATTAAAAAATCTTAATTCCTATTTCAAATTCCAAAACGCTTTACTAATTAAATCTTTTATATTATTAAGCTTATTTGCTTTATTTTCTAAGCTAATTAATTGTATATTTAAAATACTTTCAAGCTCGGCTAAATATTCGTTTTTAAGCTTAATTAATTGCTTTTTATTTATCAAAATTTCTTCAAATTCAAAAAACGAGCAGTCCGTGAGTAGCCTTTGATAAATCTCATTTTCACTAGGCAAATACAGCTTAAATTGAGTATTATCAAGCTCATAAAATTCTCTACTTGCATTAATTTTTTCATAAAAAAATGAAAGGCTAAGTTTTGCTGCGTTTTCGTAATTATTTAAAGCTTTTATATTGATTTTTTCTATTAATTTATTTAATTTTAGCTCATAATTATTTAAGGCTTTTTGATAATCACTTATAATTAATTCATCAATCGCTTTATAAAAATCATCGCTAATTGCGTATAAAGAAGCACTCACTAATTCATTATAATTTTTATTAAGCTCCTTTGTTTTAGCGATATTTAAAGTATTTTTAAACTCATTTAAAAGCTCTTCATAATTAATAAAAAGCTTTGCAAATAATTCATTTATATCTTTTCTAATCTTTAAAAACTGCTTATTTACCACATCTTTATTGTAAAAAATGCTTAAAAATGTATCATCAGGACTTAGCGTTTTATAAGAATACTCGTTTTTTATAAAACAATTTTTGTGAAGCAAACTTTTATTCGGCGTATAAAAATAAGCATTTTTTACCTTAAAATTAGCCATAAATTCATTAGCAATGGTTCTTGCGATACTTTTTAAAGCATTTAAAAATTCATCATTTAATTCATCATAATTAAATTTATTTTCATTTAAGGTTTTAATATAATTTTTAATTTTTAAAGCTAATTCATCAAGGCTTTTTAGGTTTTCATTTATCACGCTTAAAAGCTCGTTGTTTAGAGCATTTAGGCTATTTTTTATATAAGTTTTTTTGATGGTTTTTTTATCAAGTTCTTTTAAAAAATCATAAAAAGCAAAAATATTTGAATTAGGATTATTGTCTTTTGCTTCCTTACAAGAAATTAGCTCAATTTTATCAAAATATTTAGCAAAAACATCATCTAAATAAGCCTTTAAGCGATTTTGCTCGGCATCACTAAGTTTATCTTTTTGATTGATTAAACAAAGTTTTTTAATATCTGGATTTAGTTCTTTTATAGCCTTTTCTTCACTAGCTTTTCCAGCACTTTCAGCCAAACTTAGCCAAACGATAGCATCAAAGGAACTCATTAAATTTTTAGAAAATTCTTCATCGGTAGTATTTGCATTTAGCCCTGGAGTGTCAATTAGCGTAATGTCTTTTAAAATCTCGTTATTTGTAAAAATACTAATGCTTTTAAGCCCGTTTAGTTCTTCATTTTGATCGTTTAATGCCCCGCCTATAAATGGCTTAATTCCGTCTTCAAATTCCGTTAAAACTAACTCATTTAAACCATAATTAATATAAGTTGCCACCACGCTTACAGGTCTTGCACCTGTGGCTAACAAATCGCTTTTAAAAAGCAAGTTTAATAAGCTACTTTTACCAGAGCTAAACTGCCCGATAACTCCTACTTGAAGTGGCAATTGATAGTGTTTTATGAGATTTGAGAGTTTATTAATTAGCGTTTCGCTTAGCATTAAATTTGGATTTTCTAAGGCTAATTTTAAAGCTTTTAAATCTCCTAAAAAGCCTTTTTCATAACTTTTATTAAACTTTTCATTATATTCATTCAAAACACTTTTTATCATTTTAAACTCTCTTTTAACTTATTTAAAATTTCAATTTTTCTTAAATTATCTTCTAAATTCAAATCGCCACTAAAATCACTAATTTGTGCTTCTTCAATATGATAAATCCTTAAAAACTCATCTTTTAAAAACTCATTTGCCTTGCTTTTTCTCTCATTAAAATTAAAAATATTTAAGTTTATATTAAGATAAATCGCAATTAATTGCTCATAAATTTTATTCTCAATTTTAGAAATTTCTAAGCCACTTATAATTCTTTCAAACTCGCTAAATATCCCTAACAACTCATCTTTATTAAAGTTGATTTCACAAGTTTTATTAATATTTAGCCTTGTTTTAATCTCTTTAAAATCATTTAAAAATTTATTACTTAGACTTGAAAAACTAGCATTCAATAAATCCTTAAAGCCTTGTAAAATCACGCTTTTAGCCTTTTCTTGCGAATATGCTTTATCATAATTAAACTCATCATAAAGCCTTGCAGCTTGATTTTTTGCTAGGAGTTCAAGCTCGTGTTTTTGGAATTTAAATTCGGATTTTAAATACTCGTTCAAGTAATTTTCAAGCTCTATTTTTATAGATTTTTTACGCTCAATTTCCGATTTTAAATTCTCTAAATTCTTTGCATATTCGTTTTTATCAAGTTTTAAAAGATTGTTTTGATTTTCTAGGCTAAGTAGCTCTAAATCTATTATATTTTTAAACTTTTCGCTAATGCTATTTATAAAATCTTTTGTATTCGTAGAATTAAAGCAAACATCGTTTAGATAGGCTTTTAAGGCGTTTATTTCGCCTTTTGTATTATCGTTTTTATATTCATTTGCACTTATACAAAATAATTCATAATTTGCATTTATATCAAGGTTTTTAAGCTCATTATTAAAGCGATTTTTTACATATTCTTTTAATTTTATTTGCTCATCTAGGCTTATTAAATCGCTTTTTGTAAGCACTAGAACAAGCTTTGAATTAGGATTATTTTTAGTAAAACTAAGTAAAAACTCCAAATCCTTAATGCTAAGCGCTTGCGTGCAAGTCATAAGATATAGCACGCAGTTTGCGTTCTTTAAAAACTCCTTGCTTTGTTGCTCACGGCTAATTATTACATCATCAAGACCTGGGGTGTCTATGATTTCTATTTTATTTTTAAGATATTCGTTATCAAGATAAATATTAATATCTTTTACAAAAATACTCATTTTTGAATTCGCACTTGTGTAGTTATAAAGCTCATTAAAACTCGTTTCAATGCTTTCATAGGCTTTAAAATCCACACTAAAGATTTTGTTTAGCTCTTCATTTAAACTTGCTTGAGTTTTTAGGGCGTTAAACTCACTTTCGTTATAAAAATTTACTTTTATATTTTCATTTCCATAAGAAATTATGCTTAAATTTGCAGTTTCAGGTGCATTTGAAACGCCCAGAAAATCACGCTCTAGTAAAGCGTTTATAAGGCTACTTTTACCAGCGTTAAATATCCCACTAAAAGCAATTTTAAATGTTTTATTTATTAGTTGATTATAAAACTCATCTAGCTTTATTTTTAGCTCAGGACTTAGTAAATTTGCTAAATCATTATAAACGCTTTCAAGCTTAGTTTGCTCATTTTTATAGCTATTATTTAGCTCTTTTTGATTTTGGCTTTTTGCGTTTTTTAAGTATTCTAAAACTTTTAAATTTATTTTTAAAGGCTTTAATTTTTCAAGATAAAAGCTAATTTCAAGTGGGTTTAAAAGATTATTTTTAATAGAATTAAGCACTGCAATTTGAAGCATTTTTAACTCAAAAAAATTATTAGTATTTATATAATTTGTATATGTTTTTAGACTTAATAATTCTTTGTAATTCTGCTCGTTCGCACTCAAAATTAACGCTGCTAATTCGGGATTAAAAATATTTTGCTCGTAAGTTAAATCAAGATTTCCTAATTCATCTTTCCATAAATCAAATAACAATTCTTGCAAGTTTGTCCTTTAGTTAAGATTTAAAAATCTTAGCCTTGAATTTTTAAATAAATGTTACAAATAGTAATTAAGATAAAAATTATCTATTTTATGTGTAAAAACTACACTAAATTAAAAAATAAATTTATTTATAAAACTTTCTTTTGTTACTTTAAATAAGAAACTATAAATTATTCAAATAATTTTAAACACTCTTTTTGTTAAAATAAATCAATAGGAGCATAAAAATGTCAGTTAAAAAATACCAACCAAAAAACAAAAAAGAATTACAAAAGCTAATAAATGATGAAAATATAAATTTAGCCCATATTGATACAAGTTTTATCAGTGATATGAGTTATTTATTTACACCAAATGCTATAAGTCATAAATACAAAAACACTTATTATGAAGATAAAAACTATCAAAATAGATTTTGCACTAGGACTAATTTTGATGGTATAGAAAACTGGAATACTAGTAGAGTTGTAAATATGAGTGGTATGTTTAAAGGTTGCGTTTATTTTAATAAAAAGCTTAATTTTGATACTTCTAAAGTAGCTTATATGGATGAAATGTTTATGGATTGCTTTAGATTTGATAGCGATATTTGTTTTGACACATCTAATGTTGTTAGCATGAAAGCAATGTTTAAAAATTGCTTTAGATTTAATAAACCCATAAACATAAATTACACTAACGCTGAAGATACAAGCTCAATGTTTTGGCGATGTTTTAGGCTAAATCAAAAAATCAATATAAGTTCTTTATACTTAAACAATAGTGATTTTATGTTTGCAAGATGCTTAAAATTAAATCAACAAATAAACATAAACACACCAAACCTATACAATGCCACAAGAATGTTTTTTAAATGCCGTAATTTAAATAGTGATGTTTATATAAAAGCTAATTATTTAGCTTCAAGTGCTGCTATGTTTGAAGATTGTAGTAAGTTAAACAGCGATATTACAATTGATTGTAATAGAGTTTCCATCGGTGTTTTTATGTTTCGCAATTGCAACTCTTTAAGTAATGTGCCAAACATAAAATATGAAAATATTTATCTTGATTCAGAGATTTTTTCAGATTGCATTAGCCTAAAAACTGCACCGATTAAAAAATCTTCAATAGGACTTTATAAAGCTTGTTTTAGCTTAAAAAATGTTGATAAAAAGACATTTTTTGAAGATGATTTTAATCTAAATGAAATGTGCAAAATAGAATTTAATGATGGAATTTTTAAACCAAAAAACAAAGAAGAGTTAAGGCTACTTCTAAGCTATGATTTTATAAAACTAGATAGAATTGATGTGAGTAAAATTACTGATTTTTCTTATATTTTTGTTAAAGATGAAGAGACTATAAAAATGCTAGATAGCAAAGATTATAATCTTTTAAATCTTATCCGCCACACAAAACAAGTAAAAACTAGAGAAGATTTAAATGGAGTAGAAAATTGGGATTTAAGCAATGCTAAAAATTGTGATTTTATGTTTGCTTGGTGCAAAGGGTTTAACAAAAAGCTAATTTATAACACCAAAAAAGTTGAAAGCATGAAAGCTATGTTTTTGCATTGTAAAAGTTTAGATAAAGCCCCAAAATTAGATACTGATAATGTAAAAGATTTTAGTTTTATGTTTCATGGTTGTGATTATATAAAGTCGCAAGAAAGTAATTTTCAAGAAATTAAATTAATTGCTAAAAATCTACAAGAGGTTATAAACACTAAAAACGCTCAGCAAGTATGCCTAAAGCACGATGAAGAGGTTTTAGAATATTTATTTGATATTCGTAAATATTTAGAATTCGTAAAAAACCATAAAACTTCTCCTAGTTTATCCTTAATACACGATGATATTAAAGATGATTTGCAAGTGCAAATATTATCAGTATTTTATAATCCACAAGATATAAAATTAATTGATAATCCTAATAAAAGCGTGATTTTAGCAGCCATCAGTGCAAGCGATGAAGCTATTTTAAAGGATGTTAAAACCGATGATTTTAAGCTTTGTGTTTATGCAGTGTTAAAAAACCCTAAAAATCTAAACTATATATCACATGAACTAGCAAATAATGATGTTTTTTTAGAAGAAATTAAAAAACATAAAAACTCTTTTGATAAGTTAAACAAGTATTTTGATAAATCTTATTTAAAAGTTGAAGAGATTTTAGCCCAAGATAAACCAAAATACTATCCTTTAGATAATCAAGAGTTAAAATATTTGGCTGTAAAAGCAGCATACTTGAATGATATTGATATTAGATTTGTAGATGATCTTAGCCACATTTTTGAATATTCAGAACGCTATGATTTAAAAGATGCTTTAAAATGGGATTTTACTCATGTAAAAAATATGAAAGCAATGTTTAAAAATGCAAAAAATTTTAATGCTAAAGTTAATCTTAAAACACCAAATGTTAGTGATTTTAGCGAGATATTTTATGGATGTGAGAATTTGAATAAACCTATAGAATTAGACTTTAGCAGTGCGACAAGTGCAAAAGGCATGTTTGAAAACTGCACTAATTTTAATCAAAAAATTATCTTAAAAAATTCTAATAAACTAAAAAATGTCAGCAATATGTTTGCCTATGCAAAAAATTTCAACCAAAAACTAGACATTGATACAAGCAATGTTGTTAATTTTAGCAATATGTTTAGGTCTGCTAGAAATTTTAAACAAGAATTAGATTTTAATACGCAAAATGCCGAAGATTTTTCGGGAATGTTTTGTGCAGCAAGTAGTTTTAATCAAGCCGTAAAATTTGATACAAAAAATGCAAAAACTATGGCTTATATGTTTTGCACAGCTAATGTGTTTAATCAAGAGTTAGATTTTGATACTCAAAATGTAGAAGATATGAAAGCTATGTTTTGTAGGGCTTTTAGCTTTAATAAACCACTTAGATTTAATACAAAAAAAGTAAAAAATATGGAAAAAATGTTTGAAAATACTTACAATTTTAATCAAGAGCTTGATTTTGATACGACTAGTTTAAAATCAGCAAGAGATATGTTTTACCTAGCAAGAGCTTATGATAAACCTATTAAAATATGGCAATCTTAAAGCTTAATACTTTAAGCTTTAAGAATATGGATTAAAAAGTTTTTGCATATTTTACTTTAGCGTTTCGCTCCACTCTACTTCGGTTAATTTTTTAAGACTTTTTGCCATAAAACCACTATAAGTTTTGCCTAAAATAACGCCTATTGCATAATCTTTTCCGACTGAACAAATGCTACCCTTATCATTGTATTTAAAAGCTTCGTTAAACTCAGTTCCTTCAAGCCTTGCATTTAGTCTTTTTGCTAGGTATTTTCCTTGCTTACAAGCAATTTGTGCAGTAGGTGCGAAATTTGAAACAATCGCTGAATCTCCTAAAACATAGCAATTATCAAAATTAGGCGCCATCAAATATTCATTTACTAAAACTCTATTATTTTTGTGATCAAAGCCACTATTTGCAATCACTTCACTACCCTTAACTCCAGCTGTAAAAATTATAGTTTTAGCTTCTATATAATTATTTTCATCGTTTAAAAATAATTTATCATCAACTTTTTTGATTATTTTATGAGAGCTTAGAACTTTTACGCCTAGATTTTCTAAATAATTTCTAGCTTTTTTAGCTAAATCTTTAGCATAAACAGGCAAAATCTCATCCATTGCTTCAACCAAATATAAATTAATGCTAATTCCTAGATTTTTGCAAATTGTAGCGATTGAGCCACAAAGCTCTACTCCACTAAGTCCTGCACCGCAAATAATTACATTTTTATTTTCATAAAGCTCAAGATTTTTATAAAGTGTTTCAGCAGTGTTTAAGGCGTTTTTATAATTTATTATATTTAAACACTCATCAAGCCCAGCAATGCCAAAAGTATTTACACTCGCACCAAGCCCAACATAAAGCTCATCATAATCATAATTTGCATTCTCGCAAACAACCTTGCCGTTTTCAATGCTTTTTACCTTATCGCAAATTAAAGTTACATCTTTAGGTAGTATGCTTTTTAGATTTATTACTATGTCTTTTTCGCTTTCTCTTGCTGCGATTTTGTGTAATTCTGTGGTTTTATAATGATATGGGTTATTGTTTATTAGTATAAATTCTGCTTTGCTTAGATTTTTCTTTTTAATCTTTTTAATTAGGCTTAAATTTGCATACCCAGCACCTAAAAATACAATTTTTTTCATGAACTCTTCCTTTAAAATTATTTAATAAATTTTAAATGATTCTTACTTTAATTTACATTAAAAATACACAAATTAAATTCTAAATATCTTTCTAAACTTATTTAACAAAAGAACCTAGAATAATAAAGTAATTATAGAATAATAAAGTAATTATAATAATTAAAAGAGCAAAAATGAATTTTAATGATATAAATTTAAACGATTGGAAAAATGCAAATATTGACGTAAATAGCCTTTGGCTTATACAAAATAGGGATAATTCTGGTAAACACAAAAATATATATCACGGCAATTTTATCCCACAAATCCCAAATCAGCTAATTAGACGCTATACAAAAGAAAATGAGCTTGTTTTAGATCCATTTTTTGGTAGTGGAACAACCCTTTATGAATGTGAAAAACTAAATAGAAAATTTTTAGGAATTGATATAAATGACAAAATGTATGAATATGTTTTAAATACAATAGGAAATGATTTTGATGGTTCAAAGTATGGCTTAATAAATTACGATAATACAAATGAGAATATAACTCATTTAATACAAGAAAAACTAAAAATACTAAATACAAAATCAGCACAATTTATTATTTTTCATCCACCATATTTAGATATTGTAAAATTTACAGATAATAATAATGACTTAAGTAATATAAGTGATTTAAAAACTTTTATAAAAGTGTTTTTAAAAACTTGTGAAAATATTTTACAGTTTTTGGATAAAAATCGTTATTTTGCATTAGTTATAGGTGATGTTTATAAAGAAAGTGAAGTAAAGCCTTTAGGGTTTTTGCTGATGAATGAAATTAAAAAACATTTTAAAGTAAAACTTAAGGGAATTATTGTAAAAAACATAGAAGGAAATCGTGGTAAACTAGGAGTTAATTCTATTTGGCAGTATCGTGCAATTAGGAGTGATTATTATATCTTTAAACATGAATATATTTTTGTATTTAAAAAAGAATAAGCTATGTATTATATAATAACCATCAAATAAATAATTAGGAGAGATAGATGAGCAAAAAAGAAGATATCAAGAATGTTTTAAATGATAAGCAGTGGCACTGTGTTATATGTGATTTAAATCACATATCTAGCCAGTCTGCTGCTATCGTAAGAGATTTGGCAAAACAAGGAGCTAAATTTTGTAATAGTGATCAAAACATGGTAAGACAGTATAAGAATGGAATATCTATGTTTTGTAATAAATGTCACAAAGTTACAACTCATAGGAAATTAGAATGACGACACACGTATTGATTGTTGATGAAATAACATTTAAACATCACTTAGAATTTCTTTTTGTAGGAACTGGGGGTAATTTATCAACTATTGATTTTAATAATAACTCAAGTACCTATCTGCATCATTCTACAGAAAATAGTGTAATATCTATGATCGCTGATTTTTGTAGAATGAAGGAAGACGATTTGGTGATTTTCTATCTTCAGCAATCACAAAATACAGGAGAAGGTAAATTTTATGGTGTATTTCAAGTTGCAAGTCAAGTATTTTTAGATAATGGCGGATCTAATCAATATTTATCAAGCGAACTAGGTAAATCGCTTATGTTAAGGTGTTTAATAAAACCATATTGTGTGTATCCATTAGGAGTAACAGAGTGAGAGGCGCTTAAATTATATTACTCAATTGAAAAGACCTAATGAAATGATATGGAGCTTAATTTATAGAAAATTTAAAGGAAATCGTGGTAATACAATGATTGCTTTATATGAAAGTGATTATTTAAGTAACTTAATTCGGCAAAAAAATCAGAATTGGAATTTAATAGATTCAAATGGATATAGTTTTGATTATAAGAAACAATGCATAATCCCTTCTAATGCTAATTATAAATATATGGGAAAACAAGAATTAATTAATATATACCCTAAAATGCATCAAAAATTTTTAAGAAATAATCAATTTGAAACCCATTTACAAGCTTTTATATTACAAAATATAAATGTTGTTTTGGATAAAATATTGCAATGCTCATACAAATTAGAATGGCTTGGAAATGAAGTTGGATGTGGCGTTGGTATGCAAAGAATAGATATAATGGCTTCTGTGATTGTAAATAATGAAAGAGTAGTTATTCCTATCGAATTAAAATCACACAATGCAGATTGCAATATACTTACTCAAATACAAAGATATATAGATTGGCTAAATTGCTATTATTTAAGAGTAAATGAAACAAATAAAATTCTACAAGTTATTCTATATAGAGATACAAATTATAACATTAGAAACAATCAATTATTTTCACAATATGAAAGTTATTTTAATCAATACAATAGTTATACATGTTGTCCTTTAAAGCATATCAAATTTAATTTTAAAAACAATGAAATAATTTTCGCGTGAATTACATAGGTTCAAAATTAAAATTATCAAGCTTTATTTTTGACGAAGTTAAAAACACCATCAAAATGGATTTAAGTGATTGTGTTTTTTGCGATTTATTTAGTGGAACTAGCATTGTAGCAAGAACCTTTAAGCCTTTTGTAAAACAAATAATTTCAAATGATATAGAATTTTATAGCTTTGTATTGGCTAAAAATTATATTGAAAATAACTTCGATGAAAGTAGGGCAAATTGGCTTACAGAAGAGCTAAATCAAGTAATTTTAAAATTTTCATTAAGAGGGTTTATTTATGATAATTATTCAGAATTTGCAAATAGGCAATATTTCACGAATGAAAATGCTATAAGAATTGATACTGCTAGGGCAAATATAGAAAAATGGCTTAAAAGCTCATATATTAATAATCAAGAATATTATTTTTTGTTGGCATCTCTACTTGAAAGTGCTGATAAATTAGCAAACACAGTATCAGTTTATGGAGCATTTTTAAAAAAAATCAAAAAAAGTGCTTTAAAGGATTTGGTTATAGAAAAAGCAGAATTTTTGCCTACAAATCAAAATAATTTAGTGTTTAATAAAAATGCAAATGAGCTGATAAAGACAATAAAAGGAGATATTTTATATCTTGATCCACCTTATAATTATCGTGAATATGGAGCTAATTATCATCTGCTAAACACCATTGCAATATACGATGATTTTATTCCAAAAGGTAAAACTGGACTAAGAGATTATACTCGCTCAAATTGGTGTAAAAAAGCTAAGGTTTATGACGAATTAGAAGAACTTATTAAAAATGCTAATTTTAAATATGTTTTTTTAAGCTATAATGATGAAGGTTTGCTTAGTTTTGATGATATTAAAAATATTTTCTCTAAATATGGAGAGTATTCTTATGTAAGTAAAGATTATCAAAGATTTAAGGCAGATAATAATAGAACTCAAAAACAAGATAGAACGACAGAGTATTTACATATTTTAAAAATACACGAAATAAATTCTAAAAATTAAATGGAATTTGAAATAGGAATTTCAAATTCCGATTTTAAATTCTAAAGCCCTAAACGCTCATAAATTTTATCTACATTTTTAAGATGATAATCGCTGTTAAATACAGCTTTTATTTCATCAGCGTTTAGTATGTTTTTTATCTCTTCGTTTTCGTTTATTACTTCGCTAAATTGAAGTTTTTCACTCCATGCTTTTTTGGTTAGGCTTTGCACTAAATCATAAGCATTTTCTCTTGAATAACCTTTATTTATTAGCGTTAATAATAATTGCTGAGAATAGATTAGCCCATAAGAATTCTCTAAGTTTTTAAGCATTCGCTCAGGGTAAATTATGAGATTTTTTACAATTCCACTAAATCTTTTTAGCATATAATCAAGCAAAATTGTTACATCAGGAAGCATAATTCTCTCAGCACTTGAATGGCTAATATCACGCTCATGCCATAGGTTTATATTTTCATAAGCAGTTATCAAATACCCCCTAATCACACGGCTAAGACCACAAATATTCTCACTTCCTATTGGATTTTTCTTATGTGGCATTGCTGAGCTGCCTTTTTGATTTTCACTAAAATATTCAAGCATTTCAAAGCATTCTGTTTTAGCAAGGTGTCTAATCTCAGTGGCAAATCTTTCCAAGGCACTTGCAATTAAAGCACACACGCTTATATAATTTGCGTGCAAATCTCTAGGAAGTATTTGCGTGCTTATATTTGCTACTTTTAGCCCTAAACTTTCACAAATTAGCTCTTCAATTTCCATTGGCACATTTGCGTACGTTCCAACTGCACCACTAATTTTACCAACTCTTATTTCTTCACAAGCACTCTTAAAACGCTCGTAATTGCGTCTAATTTCTTCATAAAAATAAGCAAACTTTAGCCCAGCAGTAGTAAGCTCAGCATGAACTCCGTGAGTTCTTCCTATTTCAATAGTATATTTATGCTCGTTTGCTTTTGTCTTTAAAATATCAAGCAAAATCTGCATATCTTTAAGAATAATTTCATTAGCTTTTTTAAGTTGCAAGGCTTGTGCAGTATCTACAACATCAGTGCTTGTAAGCCCATAATGAACCCATTTTTTTTCTTCGCCTAAATTAAGTGATAATGCCCTTGTAAAGGCTATTACATCGTGCTTTGTTTGCTCTTCTATTTCTTTAATTTTTGCTATATCAAACTTAGCATTCTTAAGCAAATTTTCTAAATCTGTGCTTGGCACAACGCCTATTTTATTAAACGCCTTGCAAGCTGCAAGTTCAACTTCTAGCCAAGCATTAAATTTAGACTCTTCACTCCAAATACTACTCATTTCATCATTGCTATATCTTGCTATCATCTTTTAAATAATCCTTTTAATAAATTTTCAGCAGGTTTTAGTGTTTCGTTAAGTTTTTCGCTGTTGTTTTTACCTGTTAGTTTATCAAGCACTTTTACTGCATTTTCAACGGTGTTTTTTGCATCAGGGATGAATTTTACATCTTCATCTATACCTGCGATTTTTCCTTTTACTTCGTTATTGTTAAATGAAACTAAAATAGGTGCATTTATAACTTTACTTAAAGTATTATAAGTTCCGTTGCTAACTGCGATTTTTGCATTTGTTGCACTTATGTTTGCATTATAATCAATTAGATTTTTATTTATATTTACTAAAACATCGCCTTTATCAAACACAACCTTAGTTACATCGGTATTTAAAATCGTATTAATTAGCTTAATAGTTTTGTGATATTTTAAATGACCTTTTCCAAGATTTGCTGTTAGTTTTCCGCTAGCTTGTTTTAAATCATAATCTAAATTCCCATTCACATTAGCCTTATAAACATCTAATAAATCAAAAGATTTTGATAAATTTTCTAAAGCTACATTAGATAAATTTGCATTAAATTTATCGCCATTTAGCTTAGCGTTTAATTTACCGCCAAAAAATTCATTTGAGTTTAGCGTAAGATTTAAAATCTTATCAAATACCAAATCACCTTGCACAGCGATATTTCCACTCATATTTTTATTAAGCATTTTATTAAAATTAGCTAGATTTGCACTTGCGTTATAATTTGCATTAACAACGCCTTTTTTATAAGTTCCATTAGCATTAAAGCTATCTACTAAATCTGTGATTAATTTCGCATCTAAAGTAATATTTTCGGCACCACTAAGCTTAATATTTGCGTTTGCATTTACTTTTGAATTAACATCTAAATCATAAGCTTTTTTAAAATAACTCGGAACTGTTTTACCATTAATCTCAAGATTTGCATTTCCAACTAAGTTTTTTAAATCGCTTAATTTTGCATCGATATTAATGTCAGCATCAAGCATTTTATCTTGATTTAAAAGCCCTAATAAAGCTAATGATTTTAATCCTTTAATACTTGCATTTAAATCATTTTTACCTAATGTAATATTAGAATTTGCACCTAATAAAAGTCCTTTAATATCAGCATTTTCTAAGCCTGATTTACCTAATTTTGCATTAGCTACAAGATTTATTAATTCACCGCCTTGAAGTCTAATTAGCTCAGCATTTGCTCTTAAATCAGTGCTAATTGTGGTATTTTCTTGATTTATGGTAACTTTTGTAAGCTTTGTATTTATATTTTTACCACTCAAAACTGAATTAATATTTGCAACTTTATCTTTATAAAGAATATCTGAAGTAATTTTTAAATTAGAATTTAAAGTAGGATTTATAAATGCTAATTCGCTTAAATTAGTAATTACTTGACCCTTAACAACTTGATTTGTTAGATTAATCGGCTCAAAATTACTCGTAAGATTTAAAATATTTGATTTTATTTGTAAATTAGGTGTAATTTCGTTTGCTTTATAAGTGTTTTTTGAATCAATTATAACCTTACCAAATCTTGAAATATCAATACCAAAATCTTTTGTAATGCTAGGTTTTAGTTTAAGCTCTGAATAAATGCTAACTAAAGCTTTTGCATCAAGCTTATCTTTATCAAACTCATTTACATTTGCATTAAGGTTCATAAAGCCACTTGCATAATCAACTCCAGCGATTTTGCTTAATTTTTCTACATCTAAATTATTTGCATCAAGATTTAGCTTAGTTGGAAAATAATCTTTCACATTAGCATCAAGTGTAAGTGGGCTAGTAAAAATCACGCCTTTTCCATCTATATTAAAATCACTAAAATTACCCTTGATATTACCTGCGATATTTAGCGGGTCAGTGATTTTTAGAAGTTCTAAATTTTTACCATTTAGCTCATATTTTACATCAAGACTTTGAGATAATAATGAAAAATCACCATTTACCTTAGCTTCTAGCATAGCATTAACTAAAACTTTTAAATTAATTTTTGAAATTCCTAATTCAAATTCTTCAATTTTTATTGCTATATTTGAGTTTTCATTTAATTTCTTTTCTGCAATATTTTTTACAAAGTTATTTCCAAATCCCGTAAATAACACACAATAAATTCCGACAAAAAGCACTAAAACAAGTGCTAGTATTGAATACAATAGCTTTTTCATTTGATACCCTTTAAGATAAATTATCAATAAACTTGAGCTGTTATAACTAAAGTTTATTTAGTGTTTTTAACTCATTTTATGATTTGATTTACCAATCTTTATTATAATTTAGCACTCAAATATTTAGAGTGATAAATCACAAGAAAGGAAAGAAAATGAATTTTACTCCATTAAACAAACGTGTGCTAATCAAATGTGCAAATGAAACAAAAACAACAGCTTCAGGAATTATTATACCTGACAATGCTAAAGAAAAACCACAACAAGGCGAAGTTATTGCAGTTGCAAAAGACATTAGCGATGTAAAAGTAGGAGATAAAGTAGTATTTGGTAAATATGCTGGAAGCGAATTAAAAATTGATAATGAAAACTATTTAATACTAAGTTTTGATGATATTTTAGGAATTTTATAAGGAGATTTAAATGGCAAAAGAAATTTTTTATTCAGATGAAGCAAGAAATAGATTATATGAAGGCGTTAGAAAATTAAGCGACGCTGTAAAAGTTACAATGGGACCACGCGGAAGAAACGTATTAATTCAAAAAAGTTTCGGCGCTCCAGCAATTACAAAAGATGGCGTAAGCGTTGCAAAAGAAATTGAATTAAAAGATACTTTAGAGAATATGGGTGCAAGTTTAGTTCGTGAAGTTGCAAGCAAAACTGCTGATCAAGCAGGTGATGGAACTACAACTGCAACAGTTCTAGCTCATGCAATCTTTAAAGAAGGTTTAAGAAATATTACTGCAGGTGCAAATCCAATTGAAGTTAAACGTGGTATGGATAAAGCTTGCGAAGCAATCATAGCTGAACTTAAAGCTTTAGCAAAGCCTGTTGCAGGAAATAGAAAGCAAATCGCACAAGTTGCTACAATTTCAGCAAATAGCGATGAAAAAATCGGACAATTAATTGCTGATGCAATGGAAAAAGTAGGTAAAGATGGCGTTATCACAGTTGAAGAAGCAAAATCAATCAATGATGAACTAAGCGTTGTTGAAGGTATGCAATTTGATAGAGGTTATTTAAGCCCATACTTTATTACAAATGCTGATAAAATGAATTGCGAATTAAGCAATCCTTTAATTTTATTATATGATAAAAAAATCACTAACTTAAAAGACATTTTACCTGTACTTGAAACTGCACAAAAAAATGGTCGCCCACTATTAATTATCGCTGAAGATATTGAAGGCGAAGCGTTAGCAACTTTAGTTGTAAATAAATTAAGAGGTATTTTAAATATCGCTGCTGTTAAAGCTCCTGGTTTTGGTGATAGAAGAAAAGCAATGCTTGAAGATATCGCAATCTTAACAGGTGGAACAGTAATTTGCGAAGAAATGGGAAGAACTCTTGAGAGTGCAAATGCAGCTGATCTAGGAAGTGCGAGCTCAATCGTAATTGATAAAGACAATACTACAATCGTAAATGGTGCAGGTAGCAAAGACGCAATCAATGCAAGAATTAATCAAATAAAAGCTCAAATTGCTGAAACTACAAGCGATTATGATAGAGAAAAACTACAAGAGCGTTTAGCAAAATTAAGCGGTGGTGTTGCTGTTATTAAAGTTGGTGCTGCAACTGAGACTGAAATGAAAGAGAAAAAAGATAGAGTTGATGATGCGTTGAGTGCTACAAAAGCTGCTGTTGAAGAAGGTATAGTAATAGGTGGCGGTGCTGCATTAATTCATGCTACAAACAGAATTAATCTAAATCTTGAAGGCGATGAGTTAATCGGTGCAAATATCGTTCGCAGAGCTATTAAAGCCCCAATTCGCCAAATCTCTGAAAACGCAGGATTTGATTCAGGTGTTATCGTAAATACAATTGAAACTTGCAAAGATGAAAATAGAGGCTTTGATGCTGCAAGTGGCGAGTATGTAGATATGTATGAAGCTGGAATTATTGATCCTGTTAAAGTTGAGCGTGTAGCATTACAAAATGCTGTAAGCGTTGCTTCAATGCTGCTTACAACAGAAGCTACAATTAGCGATATTAAAGAAGATAAAGCTGATATGCCAGCTATGCCAATGGGTGGCGGAATGGGCGGAATGCCAGGAATGATGTAAAAAGCCCTAGCTTAAGGGCTTTTTCGTAAAGAATTTGAAATAGGAATTTCAAATTCTTTTATTTAATCTATCAAAATAGAAAGCACAAAAGATTGCTAAGCAAGATATAAAAATCATATAATATCCACTTCCTATATTAAAGTGTTCGTGAGATTTAACAACGATAATAGGAGTTAAAAATCCAGCTATTGCATAAGCTAAATTATAAGAAAATCCTATACCTGTGTATCTTACATTAGCCTTATAAAGTTTGCACATAAATAAAGATGTAAAATTAACAATACCTGCAAAAAATGCCGCAAGAAAATAAAACACGCAAGTAATAATTAAATCTTTTAAAATATATAAAGAATAAAAGTAACTTGCAACACTAATTCCTAATAAACAAGCAAAAATTATGCAAACTAAACTAGGTTTAAAAGTATCTGCTAATTTTCCGCAAACAACAAGCCCTAACATCATACAAGCACTTGCGATTATTTGAATACTTGTGTTTAAAGTAGCTTTGATTTCTAAAATTTTCTTAGTAAAATTTGGCATCATAATTAGCAAAACAACAACACAAGCAGTAAGAACAAAAGTTAAAAGCATTGATAAAATTATTTCTTGCTTGTAGTCTTTTAATACAGCTTTTATAGGAAAATCATTTAACTTTTTTTCTGCTTTCATTTGTAAAAATACAGGTGTTTCTTGCAAAAATTTTCTTAAATATATACTAATTAGACCAAAAATTCCACCTACTAAGAAAGGAATTCTATAAGCATAATCTGATATTTCTTGCTCGGTATAGTTTAATTGAAGCAATAAAGCACTAAGAGCTCCTAAAGTAATACCACCACAAACACCACTTGTTAAAACCCCTAAAAATAAAGCTTTATTATTTTCTTTGCTATGCTCGTATATAAAAGCCCATGCAGCAGGTAATTCTCCACCTATTGCAACTCCTTGAACTAATCTAATAAGTAGCAATATTGCAATGGCAAAATATCCAATTTGCTCGTAAGTTGGCATTATGGCAAAAATAAAAGTTGGAACAACCATTAAAATAATGCTTAGTAAAAACATATTCTTTCTTCCAAATTTATCACCAAAATGAGCCATAACAACTCCACCTAAAGGTCTTGCTAAATATCCAGCCGCAAAAGCTCCATAAGTATTAAGTAATTTTATACTCTCATCAAGTTCAGCTGGAAAAAAATGATGAGTAAAATACGGCGTAAAAATCGCAAAAATGATAAAATCATAAAACTCTAATGTCCCACCCAACGCACTTAAAATAAGCGTTTTAGTATCTTTTTTATTAATAGTATTCATACTTTTCCTTTAAATTGTTTTGTCTTGTTTAAAATGGTTAAATTAATTTGAGTGTGAGAGTATATAGGTAAGGCTTGGCCTTACCAATAGATATAAGTTTTTGTAGATTTAATGTCTGCGTAATTTAAAATAGTGCCGTCTTCTAAAGCGATATTTTCATCATCTGCACTAAGTAATTTTGAAATGATTTCTTCTTTTTCTTTAGTTTTTACTTTTACAATTTCGCCTATGCTTAATTTAAAATGCTCTGGTTTTGTTAGCTTTCTCTCAAGTCCAGGAGAACTAACTTCTAAAAAGTATTTTTCATCCGTTGGCGGATTTAAATCTAATATAGGAGAGATTAATCTGCTAAATTTTTCGCAATCATCTAGGCTAACTGATTTATTACTAGAATTTTTCAAAATATAAATTCTGTAAATGAAATTGTCGCCTTCTTTTGCTAATTCAGTATCGTAAATAACTAAATTAAGCTGTTTAGCTAAATCATCTAGCTGCATTATTGCCTTTCTTTATTAATTTGTTTAAATAATTCTTCTATTCTATTGATTTTATCTAAACTATCGTCAAACTTAAAATGAAAATTTGGACATCTATACATACCCAAAGCTCCCAAACAATGAGCTTGCAATACTTTGCTAACTTTTCTTAATTTTGACAAAACTAAATTTTGTTCATCCTTAGTTAGCCCCATTTTATCTAAATAAATAAAAGCATCATAGCGACCTTTCTTACAATCTACATCATTTACAAGCAAAGAATTAAGCATAGGATCATCTAAATTAGCTAAGGCTTCTCCTATTAATTCTTTTAATAAACTTTGAGTTCTAAGACGCTTGATTTGTGCTTTATCATTCATTATAGACTTACCTTACTTTGAACTTCTTTATAGCTTTCAATAAAATCGCCTTCTCTCATATCGTTAAATCCTACGATACCAACGCCACATTCATAACCTTTGCTAACTTCTTTAGCATCATCTTTAAAGCGTTTAAGAGAGCTAATTTCTCCTTCAAAAACAACAACACCTTCACGAATAACACGGATTTTTGCACCTCTTACAATGCTACCATCTGTTACCATACATCCTGCGATTTGCCCTACTTTTGGAACATTGATTACTTGTCTAATTTCTGCTTGTCCAAGTTGTTCTTCACTAATAATAGGACTCATTAAGCCACCTAAAATAGCTTTGATTTCATCAATTAGATTATAAATTACATTGTATGTTTTAATCTCTACTTTAGCTTCTTTTGCTTTTTCTTTAATATCACCTGTTGGGCGAACATTAAATCCTACTATCACACCACCACTAGCTTGTGCTAAAGCAATATCTCCTTGAGAAATACCACCAACACCACCTAAAACTATATCAACTTTTACTTCATCGTTTGATAGCTTTTCAAGGCTTCCTTTAATAGCTTCTAATGTTCCACCAACATCAGCTTTTAAAATCACAGGAAGAGATTTTAAATTGCCTTCTTTAATTTTTGCACTAAGTTCATCAAGACTTACTTTAGTTGATTTACTTAATTCTTTTTGTCTTAGATATTCATGGCGTTTTTGTGCATAATCTCTTGCTTCTTTATCAGTTGCCACGCTAATTAAAGTTTCGCCTGCATCAGGTATTTCATTAAGACCCATAATCACACCGCACTCGCCTGGTAAAATCTCTTTAAGTGCATTGCCTTTACTATCTGTAATGCTTTTAATTCTTCCATAAGCAATACCAGCAACAACGGTATCTCCAACTTTTAGCGTTCCGTTTTCCATAATCACGGTTGTTACTACACCACGACCTTTTTGAAGTGAGCTTTCTACTATATTTGCTTTTGCTGCTGCGTTTTTATTAGCACGAAGTTCTAGGATTTCAGCTTGAAGTAAAATGATTTCAAGTAAATCTTCAACCCCAGTTCCTTTTAAAGCACTAATATGAACGAACTCATGACTTCCACCCCACTCTGTTGGCATAATATCAAGCTCTGCTAATTGAGTTTTTACTCTATCAGGATTTGCTGCTTCTTTATCTATTTTATTTACTGCGATAATGATTGGAACACCTGCTGCTTTTGCGTGTGAAATTGCTTCTTTTGTTTGTGGTTTTACACCATCATCAGCAGCTACTACAATGATTACTATATCAGTTACACTCGCACCCCTTGCACGCATTGCAGAGAAAGCCTCGTGACCTGGAGTATCGATAAAGGTAATGTTTTTACCATTTTTATTAACCATATAAGCACCTACGTGCTGAGTAATTCCACCAGCTTCACCACTTGCTACACGGCTATTTCTAATATAATCAAGTAAGCTTGTCTTACCATGATCAACGTGTCCCATGATAGTAACAACAGGAACTTTTATATCATTTAATTCTTCTTGATTTTCTTCATAATCAGCCACATAGTCAAATTGTGCAGTTTCATCAAAAAAGCTAATCTCAATTCCAAACTCAAGACCTAAAATCTCAATTGTTTCTTCATCTAAGAAATCATTCTTAGTTGTCATCATTCCTTGCATAAATAATTTTGAGATTAATTCGCTATCTTTTTTGCCTAGTTTTTCAGCTAATTCATATAATCTTATTTCTTTTGGAATTTTTACGCTAGTAATTTCTTCGTTATTTTGCTCTTTTTTGTAAGCTTTAGATTTTTTACGGCGAGATCTTGCTATTGAATTATTTGTAAATTGATTGATTTGATTATTAAATGCACTTCTTAAAGAATTTTGAGCTTTTGCTGGTTTTTCTTCTTCTTTTTTCTCATTAAATGAAAAATCAGGCATTACAACCATATCATCTTCATCGTCATTAATTTCTGCAAAATTAGTATCAAAATCCATTTTAGATGAGCTTTCTTTTTTAGCTGCAGGAACTATTTTTTTTGCTTTTTTCTTTTTTAAACTCTCATCTGTGCTAAAAATTGATGCAAAAGAAACAGGTTCTTGAGATTTTGCTTTAGGCTTAATCTCTTCTTTTGGCTCTTCTTTTACTGCATTTTTTTTCTTAATAATTACTAATCCACGGCGTTTTTCAAGACCACTTTTTGCAAGACTCATAGGCTCTTCTTTAGGTTGCTCTTTTTTTTCTACTTCATTAGTTTTCATTTCTTCTTTAACTTCTACCTTAGTGATTTTTTCTTCTACTATTATTTCTTCTTTTTTTTCTTCTTTAGGTTCTTGTTTAACTTCTGCTTTTACTTCCTTTTGTTTGGTTTCAGTTTTTTTTGTTTTTTCAACCTTTTCAGTTTTAGTTTTAGAATTTTTAGTAGTAGTTGCTTTTGTGTTAGATTTTTTAACGCTTTTTGTAGATTTTGCAACCTCATCTTTTAACACTTGTTGAATTGTGCCATTTTTTAAATATTCATAAATTGCACCTGCAATCTCTTCATTAACTGCTTTTTGAACCGATTTAAATTCAAATCCTAATTCATTGATTTTTTCTAAAGTTTCTTTATTTGAAAACCCTAATTCTGTTGCAATTTCACTAATTTTTACATTCGCCATTTATAAAAACCTTTCTTTTATTTTACTAGCAAGTTCTTTTTTGTCTATGTTATTTTTAACAACCTTATGCAAAGATTTTAAAAATTCATTATCATCTTTAGCTAAGCAAATATCACATAAATACATACTTCTTCCGCTATTAAAGCTAAATAATACTTCATTTGAAAGTATTTGAAAACGCTTTAATTCGCTTTGATTTTTTCTATTCTTACAGATGATACACATTCTAATAGGTTTTGCTTTTTTCATAATGTTTTAATTTTAATTGTTTTTGCTTAACAAAAGTGTAAATACTTGATTTTAGAACCTATTTCAAAAAGAATTTGAAATAGGAATTTAAAATTAAGATTTAGATTTTTCCATACGGCGTCTTACCGTTGGATCTAAATAACGCTTTCTAATACGAATATTTTGTGGAGTAACTTCTACTAATTCATCTTCTTCAATCCATTCCATAGCACGCTCAAGATTTAGCTTTCTAGGTGGAACAAGCTTAATAGCCTCATCACTTCCACTAGCACGAACGTTAGTTAAGTTTTTTCCTTTAATAGGATTTACATCAAGATCATTCGGACGGCTATGCTCTCCTATAATCATTCCTATATAAGTTTTTGCTTGTGGGTCTATAAATAACACTCCTCTATCTTGAAGATTCCATAATGAATAAGCAAGCGCAACTCCGTTTTCCATACTTACAAGCGCTCCATTTTGGCGTTTTTCAACGCTACCTACAAATGGTCTAAAGTCTAAAAAGCTATGATTCATTACACCTTCGCCTTTAGTATCGGTTAAAAATTGACTTCTAAAGCCAATAAGACCACGAGCAGGGATTTCAAACTCAAGTCTAGTTTGTCCATCACCTGTTGGAACCATGCTCTTCATTTCTGCTCTTCTTCTTCCAAGTTTTTCTATAACCGTTCCGCTAAACTCATCAGGCACATCTATTACTAAGTTTTCAAATGGCTCAGTTTTTACACCATTTTCAACTTTAACAATAACTTCAGGACGTCCAAGGCAAAACTCAAAGCCTTCTCTTCTCATATTTTCAGCTAAAATTGTGATTTGTAACTCACCACGACCACTTACTTTAAACTTACCTTCGCCGATATTTTCATATCTCATCGCAATATTTGTTTTCATTTCTGCTTCAAGTCTTTCAGCGATTTTATTACTTGTAACATGCTTTCCTTCAGTTCCTGCTAAAGGACCATCATTTACGCTAAATACAACGCTTAAAGTTGGCTCTTCTATATGAAGTGGATCAAGTGGCACAGGATTAGCAGGATCAACAATGCTATCTCCAACATCTAAAGCATCAAAACCTGCAATCGCTACGATATCTCCAGTGCTTGCATTATCAATATCCATTTTTTCTAAGCCCATAAAGCCTATTAATTTTGAAATTCTTCCTGTTTGTTTGCTTCCATCAGCTTTTGCTAACATTACATTTTGATTTTTTGTAATAGTTCCGTTAAAAATCCTTGCAATACCGATTTTACCTACGAAGTTATCATAACCTAATGTGAAAACTTGTAATTGTAAAGGATTGTCATTGCTACCACTTGGAGCTGGAACATGCTCAATAATCTTGTCAAATAGTGGTTGCATATCTTTACTATCATCATCTAATTCTTTTTTTGCAATTCCTTCTTTACCTATTGCATAAATAACAGGGAAATCTAATTGCTCATCAGTTGCATCAAGTGCTGCAAAAAGATCAAACACTTCATTAATAACCCTATCAGGATCAGCTGCTTGTTTGTCTATTTTATTTACAACAACTATTGGTCTTAAACCTAATGCTAAAGCTTTTTTAACAACGAATTTTGTTTGTGGCATAACACCTTCTTGAGCATCAACGATTAATAAAACCCCATCAATCATCTTTAAAACACGCTCAACTTCTCCACCAAAATCTGCGTGGCCTGGAGTGTCAATAATATTTATCTTTGTACCTTTGTAATTAATAGCTGTGTTTTTTGAAAGAATGGTAATACCACGCTCCTTCTCAATGTCATTGCTATCCATTACACGATCATCAATTTGCTCTCTTTCGCTAAAAGTTCCTGATTGTTTTAATAATTGATCAACCATTGTAGTTTTGCCGTGATCTACGTGTGCAATTACTGCTATATTTCTAATACTCAATGTTTTCTCCTTAATTTAAAGTTAAAGTTTAATTAAATTAAGTTAATTTTTAGATATATAAATACAAAAAATTGGAACGGATTTTGCTAATTCTTGTGAAGTTTTAAACTAAGGATAAAAATGAAAGATTTATTAATTTTACAAGATGTAAAAAACCTAAGTGCAAAAAAAGGTAAAGGTTCAAAAAAATCAAGCGGGGAAGGCTTTGCTGATTTATTATTTAATCAAACAGATGCTAAAAATACTAAAAATAATTTATTAGTTATGCAAAATGTCTTTAAAGCAAAAAATGAGATAAAATACAAAGATTTAAAGCAAGCAAACACTGAAATAAATCTAGCATCATCATTACTGAACGAAAAGCCTAGCAATAAAGAACCTAATTTATTAGCAAATCTTTTACAAAATCCAAAAAATTTAAATGAAAAAGTATCGCAAATTGTAAAAAATGCAAAAGAAGTTAATGAATTTTTGCCTGAAAGATTGCAAATTAGCGAAGCTGAAATAATGCAAGATATACAAAAATCTATGCAAGATTTTGAATATGGAAAAGAATTATTTGATGACTTAAATTTCGTTCAAATATTAGACTTTTTAACCATATTAAAACAAGATAGTAAAAATGCTGAGCTTAATAACTTTTCTAGTTTAAAAAACATAGTAAATAATAAAATAAACCTTGAAACTTTTGCAAATACTACAAGCGTTCATTCTCTTGTTGAACTTGCTAAAGAACATAAATTAGGCCTTAGCAATATAACTTATGAAAAAATCAAAAACAATGAATATAACGAGCAAATTTTTGCTAAGCCATATCCGAAATTATATGAGCAAAACTTCTTCTCACATGCTTTAAATAAAGAGCCTAAAAGCACTAAATTAGAAGATGTAAAAAAAATCAATCTTGAAAATATACTAAATCAAAAAGAAGTAAAACTAGATAATAAAACAACAGAAAAAATAATAGCAAACAATCAACAACAAAAAAACATTGAAAGCACTCTAAAAACTGGGGCTTTAAATGAGCTTTTAAGTAAAATTTCAAAAGATACAAATGAAGTAAAACCAGGTAAGGAATTAAGAGCTGAGATTTTAAAAGTAATATCAAACGAAAACGATACACCTAAACAAAATATAAAAGAAGTTCCTATTACTTTAAAAGACAATAAAGAAATAGCAAAAGATTTCATAAAACCACAAATGCAAACTCAAATTCAAGCAGAAAAACCTATCCAAAATGAGTTGCCAAAAATAGAAAATGAAATAATTATGCCAACTGAAGAAAGTTTTGAAGAGCTAGTTCAAAGTGATGATAAAATAGAAGTAAATAAAGAAAAAATAAGCTTACCAGAGAGCTTAAAGCTTGATTTCTTAAATCCTAATAAAGAACTTAGCAAAGAGCAAACAAAATTAGTAATTGATAATTTTACAAGAGATTTTAAAGAAGAAATAGAAAAATTTAAAGCTCCAAGCCACAAAGTTAGTATTAATTTAAATCCTAAAGAATTAGGAGAAATTAATGTAACAATGGTTGCTAGAGGAAATAATTTACATATTAACTTAAACTCAAACAACCAAAACACCTTAAACCTATTCATAGCTAACCAACAAGAGTTTAAAAATAGCCTTGTAAATATGGGCTTTACCGGACTTGCTATGAACTTTGGTGATAAAAAAGACGGGCAAAGAGAGCAAGAGCAACAAAAAGCTCGTAAAAAATACGAAGAGATAGAAGAACTAGAAGCTACAAGCGATATGCCAAGTGGAATTAACGCTGTGCTTTATAAATATTTTTAAAGGGGTAAAAAATGTTAGTTTCTTTAGTATCAATAATGTTAATAGGAACAATGATAATTTTAGCAGTAGGCTTTGCAGCTAGGCTATATTTTAAAGATACTTAATAGATTTTCACTTACTTAATTCCTATTTCAAATTCTTTTAGGTACTTTATTAATGCTATAAAAAATAAACTTATTATAAGAGTTACATATATTCTAATAATATATTTTCATATTTTACTTAAGGAAAAAGATGAAATTAATAGAAATTTATAGTGATGAGTTTTGCAATTTTGCAAAAGATGTACAAAAGACTTTTTAAATAAGTTTTAAAGATAAAACAAGTGAAAATGTAATTACAATTGATGAGATTTTAAAATCTCTAAAGAATAAAAAGGCTAAAAATTTTTATGTTTATAATAAAGATATAAAGGTCGGTGGAGTTTGTTTATTAATAGATGAAAATACTCAAAATAATAGCCTTGAATTATTTTATATACTTGAAAAATTTCATAGCAAGGGTTATGACTTGGCAAATGATAGAAAAGCTTTTCCTAAAACTAAAGTTTAAAGCACAATTACGCCTTATTTTGAAATAAGAAATATTCATTTTATGTTAATAAATGTGGTTTTAAAATAGTTCAATTATCAAATTTATCCGATAAATTTAATAATCTTAAAGAGTTAGAATGGTTTTTTAAGTTTGAAAAAACAATGAATAATTAAATTCCTATTTCAAATTCTTTAGGGGCAAATTGCCCCTATTATTATGCTTTTACAGGTTCAGTAAATACTACGATTTCAGGTGCTTTACCTTCAAATTTCTTAATATTTACTAGTGCTGTATGAGAGATATTTCCGTTTGCAAGCTCACTTGTAGGAATATCAATTGTTAGCACGTTTGCACAACCATATTTGCAATCGCCGTTATTATCAGGATCATACCAGCCACCTTCTTGTAATACAACAACGCCAGCCATTACATCATCGCTAACTTTTGCACCAGCAATTACCTTACCACGAGCATTATATACTTCTACTAAATCGCCATCTTTAATACCCTTAGCTTTTGCATCTTTAGTGTTAATTAAGATTGGCTCATGTCCATTTACAGCATAAGTTTCTCTTAAACTTGTATGGCAAAGTTGTGAGTGTAAGCGGCTTGTTGGGTGTGGGCTTACCATGTGAAACTCTGCAGGTTTATCTTTCATACCTAACCACTCGATTGGTTCCATCCAAGTTGGGTGAGCTTTGCAGTCTTTATAACCCATTTTTTCAATAGTTTCGCTATAAATCTCTATAAGTCCGCTTGGAGTTCCTAGTGGATTTAAGATAGGATCTTCTACGAAATCTTTAAAGCGAACGAATTCATAAGCACTTTGGTCAGCTTCAAATTCTAATGCCTTGTTTGCTTCCCAGAAATCTTTAAAGCTTGGCATTTCTACGCTTGAGCTTGATTTTGCAGCGTTATAGTATTTTTCTACCATTTCAAATGGAGTTTGATTTTCTGTATAAGCATTTACTAGTTTTGTAGCTAGCATTGCTGCATCTTTTTCACTTGCACCTTTACTAATCGCACTAATTGTTCCATAAACTTTCGCAAGTTCAATGAAAATTTGCATATCATCTTTACTCTCACCTACCGGAGCAACTGCAGCTTTCATAGGAACTATATGCATATTTGAATAATCCCCACTCATAGAAATATCATCTCTTTCATATTGGCTAGTTGCAGGAAGTAATATATCAGCCATTCTAGCTGTTGGAGTCCAGTAAATCTCATTTACTACTATTGTTTTTGGCTTTTGCCATGCTTTTACTAAAGTTTTTAAATCTTGGTGATGAACGAATGGATTACCTCCTACCCAGTAAATATAATCTATATCACTATAAGTAATCTTCTTACCATTATGATCAATTGTCTTACCTGGGTTTAGTAGCATATCAGCAATTCTTGCTACTGGAATTTCGTTATCGCTTGTTTTTGATAACCATTCAGGTAAATTTTCTCCACCCTTACTCTCACCAGCAATAAATTTTCCATTTTTATCAAAGCTACCTTGTTTAACGCCTTTAAATACTCCTTTATCCCAAAGACCATTCATACTAGCATTAATTCCACCTACGATTGGAGCATTTGTAGTTGCAACACCACCATTTGAATAATGATAGCTTAGACCAAATCCACCACCATCTTTACCAATATGACCAAGCATTGCACATAAAGTTACAAGCATCCAGTGAGGTTGCTCTCCGTGATGGGCTCTTTGCATACCCCAACCACTCATTACTAAACTTAGGTTTTCTCTTAATTCTTTTGCTAAATTCTCAATAACACTTGCTTTTACGCCACAAATCTTCTCAGCCCATTTGCTATCTTTTTTAACGCCATCAGTTTTACCCATTAAGTAGTCTTTAAACTTATCAAATCCTACTGTATAGTTTTCCATAAATTCAGCATCATAAAGCTTCTTATCAATTAAATAGGTAGCCATACCCATCATCATAGCAACGTCAGTATTTGGTCTTGGTTTTATCCAATCACCTTTGCCTTCAAAAAACTTAACCGTATTGCTTGCTCTTGGGTCAATGCAAATTACTTTTATTTTGCTTTCTTTGATTTTTTCCATATAAGCACGACCTTCGCCATCGGTTACAGTCCATGCAATTTTTAGTGTATCAATAGGGTTTGCTCCCCAAATAACAATAACTTTTGTATTTTCTAATACTAAATCTAGGTTGGTTTGTTGCTCATAAACTTCAATTGAACCTACAACATGTGGCATAATAACTTGTGATGCACCAGTTGAATAGTCTCCTAATGAACCAACAAATCCACCAGTTAAGTTCATAAATCTATGAAGTAATATTCTTGAGTTATGAACGTTACCACTTGATTTCCAACCATAACTACCAGCAAAAACTCCATTAGCACCTTTTTCATCATAAGTTCTTTTTAAACCTTCAGCTACAAGCTTTAAAGCCTTATCCCAGCTTACACGAACCCACTCATCTTTACCACGAAGCTCAGGTTTATTATCTAGTGGATTTTCTAAGAAACTCTTTCTAACATAAGGATATTTTACACGATTAGCATACACTAAATCAGGTGTGTAGTGTTGTAAATCATTTGTTAAAGTCTTTGTTTGTTTTGCGTTAAATGGTTCGCTTTTTACAACTTTACCATCTTTTATAGTTAATTTTAAAATACCCCAGTGAGCACCTGTTACAACTTCGCCATTTTTTACTAAACCACTAGCAACTGCTTTGCTTTCAGCTCCAAGTAAATTAATAGGAGCAAAACTCATAGCACCAACTGCTGCTGAACCTTTTAAAAAACTTCTTCTATTTAACATAATTTCTCCTTTCGTTATTTCATATCTTTTGCATGTTTTTGTAGATATTGCACTACTAATTGTCTGTCTTCTTTATCAATTCCTGTTCTTGTTTCCATTGCTTTGAATGTTGCAGGCCATTGGTTTGCACTAAACTCAGTTACAGGATGAAGTGGATGGCAAATTCCGCAATTTTCTTCAAACATAGCCTTACCTTTTTCAAGAAGTGGCTTAGCTGAACTTTCTAAATCAACTAATTCTTCTTTTTTTGCATAAACTTTAATTGAAGCTATGCTAAAACCATTTTTTAATTCTTTTTCAACCTTAAAATCTACTTTAGAATTTTTACCAAATGCAGCAACTAATATTCTATTTTTGTCATTGAAATATAAAATATTTCCTGAATTAGGATTGTAATATCCTTTAATTGTAAGCTCTGCCATATCGCCATCTTTTGTAATTTCAAAAGCATTTGTTGGAAGTAACTTTCCTTCAGCTTTTTTAGCATCTACTGAAGTGTAAAGATTAATAATCTTACCGCTAAATTGCTCAGCAGCAAACATAGAAGCCACTAAAGCACAGCTTAGAAAAATCTTTTTCATAAATCTCCTTAAATAAAAATTAATTTTTAAAACTTGTTAAAAATTATAAAATTATTGCACTTATTAGTAAATATTTTTATCTTATGAATAATTTATTGAATATTTAATGATGTGTGTAAATTAGATATATTAAGTATGATTTTTCAAATATAAAATAATTAGAAGAATAATATATTATTTACAAAATAATTTTGAAATTCCTATTTCAAATTCTTTGAAAATTATTAGAAATTTTGTGTAAAAAAGTAAAGAATTTGAAATAGGAATTTCAAATTCTTAAAAGATTATTTTAATACTTTAGGAAGTGTTATTCCTGTTTGGTTTTGATATTTACCTTTTTTGTCAGCATAAGATGTAATGCAAGGCTCATCACCTTGTAAAAATAAAACCTGTGCTATTCCTTCATTTGCATAAATTTTAGCTGGTAGCGGAGTTGTATTGCTAATCTCAATAGTAATATGACCACAAAAACCTGGCTCAAATGGCGTTACATTTACAATAATTCCACATCTTGCATATGTGCTTTTGCCAAGACAAATTGCTAAAACATCTCTAGGCATTTTAAAATACTCAACCGTTCTAGCAAGCGCAAATGAGTTTGCAGGAACTATACATTCATCGCCTACAAAATCAACCACATTTTTATCGTTAAAATCTTTAGGGTCAATCATTGTGCTATTTACATTTGTAAAAATTTTAAACTCACGACCTACACGAATATCATATCCATAACTTGAAAGCCCATAACTAACTACATTTTTTCCTACATTTTCTTCGCAAAACGGAGTTATCATTTCGTGTTTTAATGCCATTTCTTTTATCCAAGCATCGCTTTTAAGTCCCATTATTTATCCTTTATATGATTTTTACCTATTATTGCATTTTTAATTAATCTAAGTGTAAAGTTAAAATGTAAAAGTGATTGTTAAAAAGAAGATGGCGCGGCGGACGGGGCTCGAACCCGCGACCTCCGGCGTGACAGGCCGATATTCTAACCAGCTGAACTACCGCCGCACCGATATTAAAATGGTGGTCGCTATAAGACTCGAACTTATGACATCCACCTTGTAAGGGTGGCGCTCTACCAACTGAGCTAAGCGACCGATGGCGACCCTTGAAAGATTTGAACTCTCGTTTCCAAACGGAGAGAATGGCGTCCTGGGCCACTAGACGAAAGGGTCAAACCTGGATCAAAAATAAATGGTGTCCTGTGCTGGATTCGAACCAGCGGCCCCCTCATTAAAAGTGAGATGCTCTACCTGCTGAGCTAACAAGACTTAAAATAAAAATAAGTTTGGATTATACAATTTAAAACTTAAATTAAAATTAATATTTTAAAAAATTAATTCTTTTTAAAAAGTTTTGGTTTATTTTAGAATAAAATTATATATTTTATTATTTTTAAAGAAAACAAATTCCTAATTCAAATTCCTTGAAAATTTTAAAGAATTTGAATTAGGAATTTAAACTTATAAATCTTTATAATTAATGCCGTCAAAGTAAGCTAAAGCACTACCCCAAGTAAAGCCACCACCAAAAGCATCTAAAAGCATTAATTTTCCATTAGTTAAACGACCTTGCTCATAAGCTTCATTTATTGCGATCGGAATTGATGCTGCTGAAGTATTGCCAAACTTATCAACACATACAACGCATTGCTCATCACTTAAGCCAAGCTTTTCTTGAACATAGCTTATTATTCTTAAATTAGCTTGATGTGGTATAAATAAATCAATTTCATCTTTTTTAAGATTATTTTTTTCAAGCAAATAAGCAACATCATCAGCTAGTGTTTTTACAGCTACTTTAAACACTTCGTTGCCTTTCATCTCAAGTTTTAAAGGTTCTGCTTGCTTTGTTTTATTAGAGCGTTTTGTGCATAATAAATCTTTAAATTCCCCATCACTTCCTGTGTGAGTATCTACGATGCCTAAGCCATTGCTAGCGCTTATTACGCAAGCACCTGCACCATCTCCAAATAAAACACAAGTTGTTCTATCTGTATAATCAAGCACCGAAGAAATCTTTTCTGCACCTATAATTAAAACATTCTTTTTAGCACCACTTTCTATCATAGCACGAGCAAGCTCAAGCATATAAATAAACCCTGAGCAAGCTGCACTTATATCAAAAGCACTAACACCCTTTAAACCAAGTTTATTTGCTACTATTGTAGCAGTTGATGGCATTGTAAAATAATCAGGGCTTAAAGTTGCTACTATAACTAAATCTATATCTTTAGCATCAATTTTTGCTCTTTTAATAGCTAATAATCCTGCTTTATATGCCAAATCACTTGTGTTTTCATTATCTTCTGCAATATATCTTTGTTTAATACCTGTTCTTTTGATTATCCATTCATCACTTGTGTCTAAAAAATTTTCAAAATCTTTATTTGTTAATGTTTTGCTAGGTAGATAAGAAGCAATACTTCTAATGCAAGCTTTTAATTTCATCTTCAATCACTTTATTTACATTTGAATTAGCAAATTTTAAAGCTTGAAAAATAGCATTTTTTATAGCTTCTTCATTGCTCTTTCCGTGGCTTATAATAGTACAACCATCAACTCCTAATAAAGGAGCACCTCCATACTGGTCATAATCTAAATGCTGTTTTAGTGCATCAAATGCACCTTTGCTAAGCATATAACCTACTTTAGCTAATGATGATTTTTTAATTTCACTTTTTAATAGCTTAGCAAAAATGCCCACAGCACCTTCTGCTGTTTTTAATAAAATATTTCCAGTAAAACCATCACAAACAACAACATCACACTCACCTGCAAAAATCTGACCACCTTCTATATTGCCTATAAAATTACTTAGATGTTCCCTTAATAATTTGTGAGTATCTTTTGTAAGTTTATTACCTTTGCAGTCTTCTTCACCATTTGATAATAGTGCTATTTTAGGATTTTTGATATTCATTACTTCTTTCGCATAAGCTTCACCCATAATTGCAAATTGTAATAAATTTTCTTCTTCACAATCAACATTAGCACCAACATCTAATACTAAAACCCTACCATTAAACGTAGGCATTAAAGTAGCAATCGCAGGTCTTAACACACCTTTTACTCTTCCTATTCTAAGAGTAGCAAGGCTCATTGTAGCTCCACTATGTCCTGCAGAAACTACAGCGTTTGCTTCATGATTTCTTACTAATTCTACAGCTTTATAAATACTGCTGTCTTTGCGTTTTAAAACATCAGTAGAGTTCTCATCCATATCAAATACATCAGTAGTATGTAAATACTCTACTCTATTTGATAATTCTTGTGGAATTTGATTTCGGATTTTCTCTTCATCTCCAACTAAAATAACGCTAAAATTATCTTTTTCTCTTAACGCTTTAACTACTCCACTAACAATTGGGGTGAAAGAAAAATCTCCACCCATAGCATCAACAGCAACTTTTATCATAGGTATTAATATTCACCTGTTGTTGGATTAATTCTGTGTGGTAATTTCCAGCTTCCGTCTTTATCTTTTACTGGTCTTACTAACTCAATTTTATAATGAGTGCGTCTTTTCGCTGCTCTTGTTTTACTAACTCTTCTCTTTGGAACTGCCATGTTATTCTCCTTATTTACAATTTTGACAATAAAAATAATCGCTTAAATATAAAGATAATTCGCTTTTTAAAACTTCAATTAAGTCTATTTCACCATCATAAAATTCCATAGTATCACTTAATTCATTTTCTTTATCTTTAAATACACCATCGCTTAAATCTAAGTTGATTTTTTCATTAACTTCAACTTCTAATTCAGCAGCACAACTATCACAATAATGTATAACATTACCAACTAAAGTTGCATCTAGTGTAACCAACTTATTATCTTTTCTTTTTAAAAAGCCTTCTAAAACTAAATTATCAAAATCTAGTTTAAAAGGGTATTTTACCGAATTAATTTTACTAAAAGCAATTTTCATTTTAATTTATTTCAAGTTTATTAAAGAAAAACTCTATTTCAATTTTAGCATTTTCTAAACTATCACTACCATGAACTGCATTTGCATCAATACTTTCAGCAAAATCTGCTCTTATTGTTCCTTTTGCCGCTTCTTTAGGATTTGTTGCTCCCATTAATTCACGATTTTTAGCAACTGCATTTTCACCTTCTAACACAGACACAACAACAGGACCACTAGTCATAAACTCAACTAAATCTTTATAAAATGGTCTTTCTTTATGAACTGCGTAAAATTCTCCTGCTTGCTCTTTTGTTAAATATAGTTTTTTAATAGCTGCAATTCTTAAGCCATTAGCTTCAAAACGACTTAAAATTTGACCTATTACACCCTTTTTAACAGCATCAGGCTTTATGATCGATAAAGTTCTTTGCATTAAATCTCCTTAAAATAAAAGCTCATATTATACAAAAATAAATTAATTTTAGCTTTAAAAATTAAGTTCTTTTAATAAAGTTTTTGCATCAACTAAACCAACTATTCTTTTTATCACTTCTGCTTTATCGTTTAAAACTAATAAAACAGGTGGTCCAAATATCTTGTATTTTTCAGCCATTTCTTGCTCAAATTTATTTGGATTACTAAGGTCAATTTTAATTAAATTATAGTGATTTAAGGCGTTTATTACATCTTTATCTTTAAAAGTTGTTTTTTGCATAACCTTGCAATTTTCACACCAACTAGCAGTAAAATATACTATATTTTTTGATGATAATTCTAATTTATTTGTAGCTTGAATAAATTCTAATTTTTCTTCTACAATTTCATATTTTTCATAATTTCTAAAAACATTATTTAATAAAATAAATGAAAACGCTAAAATTAATACTAAAAAAACTTTAAAAAATAACATTAATTTATTTTTTGAACTCTCAAATAAACCAAAAAATACACAAAAACAAATTCCCAAAATTGCATATAGGATATTAGTTATCGTTTCATCAAACAATCTTTCTAAGAAATATATAGCAATTGCTAACAATACAAAACCAAAAAATTTATTAACATATTGCATCCAAGCGCCAGTTATAAATCTAAAACCAAAACCTATTGCAATAAGTGGAATTCCCATTCCTATACTCATAGCAAATAAAGCACTAGCACCTAAAACAACATCATTACTATTTGCAATATAAATTAAAATTCCAGCAAGGGGTGCAGCGACGCAAGGGCCTACAATTAAAGCGCTTAAAACACCCATTAAAAATATCCCTATAACACCACTTAAATTTGTGCTTTTTTGATTAATTTTATTTACTAAAAAATTAGGCATTTTTAATTCATATAGCCCAAACATTGATAAAGATAAAAAAACAAAAATCAAAGAAAAAATAATAATTACAATAGGACTTTGAAAAAACGCCTGAACTCCACTTCCTAAAAGTGCAGCAACAACTCCTGCGATAGTATAGCTAAGAGCCATTCCTAATACATAAACTATGCTTGAAAATACAGGTTTTTTACCACTGCTTTTAGCTAAAATACTAGAAATTATAGGAACCATAGGCAATGTGCAAGGCGTAAGAGATAGCAATAAACCTGATATAAAAAATGTTAAAATATTAATCAAAAATGAAGAATTTAAAAGCTGAATTTCATATTCACTTTTAGCGTTTTGTTCTTCTTTTTTTAGCTTGATTGCTTCTTTATTTGCATATTCTAAGCTAAAAGAATTGTTAAGGTAATTAAAAGAAGCAACTAATGGCTGATAACATAAACCTTCAGTTGAACATCCTAAATAAAATATTTTTACATTATCATTATCTTTTAAAATAAAATTAGGCAAATTAAACTCAATTTGATTTAAAAATACTTCAACATTATCTTTTAAGATAGGCTTTTTTAAATCAATATCTTTTGTAATATCATTGTTATTATGTGTAATTTTTAATTCATCTTTGTATAAATATACACTAGAATCTAGGTTTAGTTTAATTGTTTTTATGGCAGGAGAATTTGAAATCTGAAATTGAAAAACTTCATTAGGCGGTAAAGCTTCTGCAAATAAAATAACACTTAATAATAAAATTTTAATAATTATTTTCATACTTTTCTCCGTTTTTTATATTGATAAAAGCTAAAAAATAAAATCATAATAATTACTATAAAACTACTGATTAATATTAAATTATTTTCATTTCTAGTGATTTTTTTATTTTCTTTATCTATTTTAAAAATATCTAAATCCATTGTGCAACCATAATAAATATTTAGATTTTCATCTTTTTTAACATAAGTAATTATGTGTCTTATTGAATGATTAGTCCAAAAAATACTAGCTTCTGTAAAACCTTCATTATTAATTTTATCAACTAAGTCTTTTACATACAATTTATTATTAATATCTGTTTCTTGCAATATATTTTGGTTTTCATAATCTTTTGAATAATGTGCTACATAAAAACCCAAACTATCAAAAGCATAAGCCTTTTCTTGATATTTATTAAAATTAATTTTATTAATTTCTTTTTTAATTAATTCTAACTTTTCATTATGATTTAAAGAAGATGATAAAGTCTTTGAATATTTCTCTATCTCATCTACTATTGTTTTTGCTTGTTTTACAACTTCGCTTTTTACATCTTTATTTTCTTGTAATTCATAAGCATTATTGAGCATATTATAAACATTAACGCTATTAACAACAACGCTAAAGCACGCAAGTAAAGTAAAAAATACAATAACCCTAAGCATCAAAATTAACCTTATTTACAATAGCACTAGTTAAAGAATTAATATCAATATCTTGTATCTTAATTCCATTAGGAACACCTTGAGCGATTTTGCTAATTTTCATATTGTAATTCTTAAAATAATCTTCTAAATAAAAACAAAGAGTATCTGTGCTAACGCTTGGTGTATAGGCTAATAATAATTCTTTAATATCAAACTTAATTATCATTTGTTCTAATTTTTTTAAATAATATTCATTCATTTTTGAAAGTATGAAATATCTTCCTTCATATACATTGCATTCATCAATAAAAAATACATCTTTAGGGCTTTCTACTAAACAAATAATCTCATCAAGTTCTAAATTAACACAATAATCACATAATTCATTTTCGCTTAAACATCCACAAATTGAGCACTCTTTTATGTTTTTTTTAGCGTTTTCTAAAGAATTTACTAATTCTTCTAAAAGGTTTTTATTTTCATAACATAAATAATAAGCCATTTTTAAAGAAGTTTTTTTGCCTATTCCTTGAATTTTTCCTATGCTTTTGCATAAATTATTAAAATGTATCAAGAGTTACCTTAAAATTATGATATTCATTAGTATAAAAATACTCTATCTTATAACCTTGAGTATCACAAATATATTTAATCAAATAAAGACCTAAACCAAAACTATTTGCAGTATTTTTACCTCTTATAAAAGGCTTAAAATATTCATTAACATCAAAATCTTGTTCTTCGCCTTTATTTCTAACTATTATCTCATTTGCAAAGAATTCTATAATACACTTACGCTCACTTGAATACTTTAACGCATTATCTAATAGATTTTTAATCAAAATAACTAATAAAGAACTATCTACTAAAATCTTTTTATTAACATGCATTTTTACATCAACTACGCTTAAATCATCTAAATATAAAGCATTAAGAGATTCTTCTAGTAAGGTTGAATAAGTTTTTTCTTCTAAAACCACATCGTGATTGCTTGATAAGATTTCTTCTAGATTTTTTAGTTCATTAATTAAACTATTCATATTCTTAAAAACATTTAACAATATCTCTTTATTTTTTTCATTTTCTGGCATGCTTGCTGCAAACATTCCCTTAGCAATAGGAGTTTTTAACTCATGCATAATTGCTCTTAAGAAAAATCTTCTAGCTACTGTTAATTCATTATTCTTTTTAATAGCTTTATTAAATTCTTTATATAAAATTCCTATTTCATTGTTTTTTTCATATACAAAATTACTAGGTCTATTGTTTAATAAATTAATTATGTGATTTTTTAAATGATGCAGCGGTTCTATCAAAAAATAACAAAACAATAAAGATAATATAAAAAGACCTACCATACAAAAAGTTAAAACCAAAACATTATTACTTGTTATATTACTATCGTGGGTATTTTCATAAACTCTTGTTGTATTGTTTTTAATATTATTAATCTTTAAAAAATATCTATTATCATAAACTATACCACTTACTAAACCAAAATTTGTCTTAATATCAATAGGCTTATCCGTGCTTGTATATATCTCGTTAATGAAATCTTCATCATTAATTTCTTCAAAATCAATGTCTAATAAGTATTTATTTATTTGAGAAGCAACGCCACTAGAATAAAGCTTATCAAGCGTTAAAATCGCAAAATAAAGCCTACTTTCATTCTCTAATCTTAATGCTGTTTGCGTATATTTTAAAATAGTTGCTGAAATTATAGAAGTTAGTAACACACTAACTATAAAAATGGTTACTAACTTTGCTCTAATTGAAGTAAATCGCATTAGCCAATAAGCTTATAGCCTATGCCACGAACTGAAAATATATGTTTAGGATCTTTTGAACTATCGCCTATTTTATTTCTTAATCTTCCGATAATTACATCTAAACTTTTACTATCTTTTTCCCTTAAAGATCTACAGCTACTAGCTAATTCTTCCCTTGAAACCGAATAGCTATGTCTTTTTACTAAATAACTTAAAATATCGTATTCAGCAGGTGTTAAGCTAAGTGGTTTTTTATCATAATAAATTTCATGTTTTTCATGCTCTACTTTAAATAAAGTGCTCACCTCTTCTTCAGGTGGTAATATAGCTTTTTTATATCTTCTTACAAGTGATGAAACTCTAGCTTGTAATTCAGTAGGTTCATAAGGTTTTGGTAAATAATCATCAGCTCCTAATCCAAGTCCTAAAACCTTATCACTTGTATCACCTCTAGCACTAGAAATAATAACAGGAATATCATATTTTTTACGAATTTCTTTACATACCTCAAGCCCATCCATTCCTGGTAGAGTTAAGTCTAATATTAAACAATCAAATTGACTAATATCTGCTGCTAAACCTTCTGCAGGAGTGCTAAAATTAGTCACTTTAATGTTAAACTTTGCCAAAAACTCAGTAATAAGACCAGCATATTCTACTTCGTCTTCAATCATCATTACATTAATCATTTTTTCACCTTTATTTATTAAAGTCTTTTCATTCTAACAATATTTAATTTATAAACGATAAATTGCAAAAGGAAAACAATGCGTGATTTTTATGAAATTCTAGGAGTTAGCAAAAACGCTAGTCCTGATGAAATCAAAAAAGCTTATAGAAAACTAGCCTTAAAATATCATCCTGATAGAAATCAAGGCGATAAAGATGCAGAAGAAAAATTCAAAGAAATAAATGTAGCTTACGAAACACTAAGCGATGATGCTAAGCGTGCTAGATATGATAGATACGGAGAAGCTGGGATTAACGGCGGT